>DAOVWP010000053.1 GCA_030636615.1 Candidatus Nanohaloarchaea archaeon | reverse complement strand
TATCTGTGTCTGAGTGAAACGAAGACGCACTAATGATCGACCTTTTAGAAGGTCGGTGACAACACACCCTATGAGTCTATCAGGATACTAATATTTTTCAATTCTAATTAATCAAGATCTGTGTCTGAGTGAAACGAAGACGCACTAATGATCGACCTTTTAGAAGGTCGGTGACAACACACCCTATGAGTCTATCAGGATACTAATATTTTTCAATTCTAATTAACTAATTCTCTCTTCAAAATTTTGCTCAAATCTACCCCACAACTCAATAAACAGCTCCTTTATATCCCTTGCTTCATTTTCTGTCGCGATATCTCCCCTATAAATCATATCATTTCGCATTTTTCTGAATCTATTCAAACGATTAACAACAGCATCTTCAAGACCAAGAATATCTATACTATAAGCTACAATTGCTTCATGAGAATATGGATGATAACCATCAAGCTCCATAAATGATTGTATAAGCATCTTTACTGACTCATATAAATTCTCAAAATAATCTGATGATGTTTCCTTATCAATCCCAAGCTTTTCCATATTATCAAATTTTCTTTTTGCCTTAAAGAACAGACTTTTTGCCGTAGGAATATCCTCTTTTTTCTTATTCACCTTACCCCTATCAATATACGAGTTGAAATCATCCACACCTTCAGGTCTCATTTAAACACCTCAAGAAATCCACTCAGGACAAAACCATTAGCAAGAGTACCTTTAAACTCCTCCTTTTCTTTAGAGATATCTTCAATATTTATAATCTGTATTTCCCGTTTAAGTTTTTCCCGGAACAAATCTAATTTCACAATCTTATTCCTCCCATTAATTATTGCAATATCAATATCACTATTTTCTTTATCTCTTCCCTCAAGATATGAACCAAACAAGATTATACAATCTGGATGTAACTCCCTCTCAAGCTTATCTACAAGACCTGTTTCATATAAATTTCTCAGATTACTTAATTTTTTGAGAACTCTAAATTCTTTACTATCTATATTTGCTTTATAAAAAATCATCTTACTCTTCTTATCTTCCTTGATTAGATTATGACCTCCAAGTTCTTTAAGAGCATTGCGTACAGTAGAATAAGGTCTATCAATTTTACCTTCTAACCCTCTGATATGCACATTCTCATTAGGATTTATAAAAAAATAAGCAAGAAGTTCTTCTGAGGAATTGGTTAGTTTTTTAATCATATGATTAATTTATTAATATATGTTTAAATAATTTACTGATCATTTAAATGACCATATGATCAATTTTTTAATAAGAGTGGTCTCCAAATTAAGATAATAAAAAAAAGAAATGAGCCCGACGGGATTTGAACCCGCGACCCTCAGGTTAGAAGCCTGATGCTCTATCCAAGCTGAGCTACGGACCCTCAATCAATAAAATGCCTTCATAAGAATTACAGTAGTCGCAAACATTATAATAAAAGCGATCACATGATAAGGATTTATCTCAATTTTACCCTTTACATCATCGTAGTAACTGACAATACCTGCTCCTCCTGTACGCGGAAGACCGACTTGTTTCTTTTTTCCCATAAAACATCTACCAAAATATAAATAAAAGGATGATGAGGTTAGTAAGCTCCCTTCTGTTCCGGCCGCAACATCGAAATGTTAAGCGTCCTTGGCAGGATTTGACTTAGCGGGACAAAGCCCTTGCATCCAGGTATGGTGCTCGTTCCATCCCGATAAAGGAAACGTCACAAAATGATCCTCCTTAACCTTCTCGGGTTACGTTTCTATAGCATAGCCAAACAATCTCTTGCCCGAACCTTTACAGCCCGTACCTGCTCCAGTATATACATATACTGGGGATGGGGAGACTTTCCTCAGCGAAAATCGCCGGCGCCTGCCCAACCTCTTCATCACCATCTCCACCAAATACGAGATTTTCAGGAGATGACAACCTATGCGATTGTATTTATTTCTTATATCGTTAAGTTTTTAAAGGTTATGTATAATCATCCACAACAATAAATACACTCAAACACAAAATAAACTCTATGAAAAGATCCAGAAAAGGCGTATTACACACATTTGAAGGCATAATTGCAGGACTAATAATAATCTCTTTCACATCTGGCGCTTTTCATGAACCTATAGACAGCAACGATTGGAAACTTGCAAAACTCCAGCAAGAATCAAGAGAATTGATAAACGCATTTGATAAAGCCAACCTTACTTCTCTTGTATTTGAAAATAGGGGAGAGGATATAGAAGGAATTATAGAAAGTATCCTTGACGACAGAGTAGGCATCAGCATAAAAACTAAAGGCATACCCCGACCCACACTTAAAGTCGGACTAGTCCTCGGCTCAGACCACACCGAAGCTAAGGGTATGAACCAATCTTTCCTTAAATTCAAAAATAACCTCTCAATTAACATAGAAGGAAAAAATATACTGACAAACATAAACGGCAGAGAGACCCTTATCCATATAAACACAACAACCCTTGAAGACAACTGGGACACCTTCGAAGTAATAATCCTGCCTGTACCATTAGAATTTAGCGACACAAACTACGAAAGCTCCGCACTGATACAAAGCAATCTCACAAAAATACAGAATAAAGAAGGTAAACTACTCGATTTCCTGCAGAATGGAAAAGGATTGATACTTATCAGCAACTTCGTAGACGAAGACTGCACAAAATATGACTTTATCCAAAACCTGTTTGGCATAGAATGGAGCCAGACACTTTTCGACAAGTACAATACAGCAGACCAAATAACAAGCGCAGATACAGTTATTCTCAATACAATTGATCCATCCTACCCATCCTACAGATTCTCGAAGATATTTCAGGGAACACCAATCCACACAAACACTTCAAATTCAATATCTGAAAAGACCACTGGAACAGGAATACCCTTATGGAAAGCTGAAAAATCCCTTGCAAATACAGACCTGAAACTTGGTGATGCAGAATGCGTAATTGAAGACTGCACCAGCGCAAGCCCGCAATATAAGAATCAACAATGGATCAGCTCAAAATCAGACAACTTTCAGTTTGGCAAAGATATACCACTATCAAAGGAGACATACAACATAATTGTAGTCGATGAAGAAGAAGCAGGTATCTATAACTCAATCTATATAGACCTCAATCAGGACAAAGAATTTGACAGCAACTTCGGTGTTCTGAACTGTTCAGATATCACAGTAGCAGCCGGATGCGCCGACCAACTCGGATGCATATGGAATGATCCAGACTGCGAAGAAGACCCTCCTGGCGCAACAGACTGTATAGATCTTGACATGACACAGTGCACTATCCAGGATCCATGCGCATGGAACTTTGGCACATCTGAATGTGAAGGTATTGTTACAGTTTGCAGTGATGCATCATTTCAGGGTGTTGACAATAAAGAATATTGCATCGTACAAAAAGGTTGTGTATATGACCTATCCAGTGACACCTGCAAAGATCTCCAGGAAGTCACCCAATGCAAAGGTCTTAGCGAAATTAAATGCGGAACAAAAACAGACGACAACCAGAGAGGTTGCAAATGGAACAACAATAAATGCGAAAACGATTTCCAGACTGCAGGATGCTACACCCTCAACATAGCTCAATGCGGCAACAGCACACACACAGGCACCACTGGCTGCGCATGGAACCTTAAAAAAGACTTCTGTGAACCGGCAGGAGAAAGATTTGTAAAAGGTGATATCATACCTGCAAACCACGGAGACTTCTTACTGAAAGAGATAAGCCCTGACGGCATCTACATTATTCTCAATATATACGAAAACAACAGATCCCTTCAGATGAGACCGATAAACTCCATTTCACCAGTCTACACAACACACCCATTTGAAAACTATGGACCGATCGGAAAATACAATTTTGATAATAACAAAAGAAACAACTCACAATACATCCTTGCCCATGCTGAAAAAGAGATAGACACATGTGGTGGAGAAAAATGCCCGCGATACCCTGCTATAATAATAAACTACGATGAAACAAACGGGAGAACCGCATGGATGCCTAACAATATATCAACGATTGACGAATGGAACATCCTCAAATCGCTCATACTATTCACAGCGCCAAACGAACACAACCTGATAGACAAACCGCACGGGAAAACAAATGTCGTATCAATCAACAAGATTGACATAGAAAGCAAAGACATGTTCCAGCCATACACAATCCAGTTCAAGATGTGGTCCCATGTATAAAGAAAACGCAATCAAAAAAAGAAAAGGTCAGTTCTTCGTAATTGGCGCAGTGATAATAGTAGTATTTATCTACTCTATACAGGATATTCTCAACGAAACATGGATGATAGACTCATCAGACCTCCAGAAAGACAACACCGTATGGATATTAAACAATATAGAAAAAAATGTTCTTGAAACCCTTGAAAACTCAAACAGCACAACTGAAATTGAAAACAACATAAAAGAACTCATGGCAATGGAACAGGAAACGGTGATATCCCACATAAATCTGGAACATACATACTACCAGACCGGACGGTATATAGAAATAACATATCAGATCTCAAAAGAGAACATGAAACTCACCAAAAATACTTCTACAAACATAGACTGCCTTCATGCAGATCCAAACCAGCAGAAATGCAACTTACTTGACCCAACCCTTAAGACCCATTGCTGCTCAGCATTCAATTTATGTTGTTAAAATAGGAGACATACTCTACACCCCAACAACATAAATTCAAAGAATTTTGAGTTCACACAAAAAGTTATTAACTGTATAGTAGTAATTATGTAGAACATTTAAATACTAGTTAGGTAATATAACTGATATGAAACAAGATTTGCTTACAAAAATGGATGAATTGAAGATTGATGAAAAAATAAGAGGTTTAATTAGTCAACTCTGGTCTCATAGTTATATTACAACAAGCAGTTGTCAAGGATTAGGTAAGATGCACAGAGAGTATAGAGCAAAAAATCACAATCCAAACAGCAG
>DAOVWP010000100.1 GCA_030636615.1 Candidatus Nanohaloarchaea archaeon | reverse complement strand
GACGGAGCTCAGAGCGATTATGTTGAACTTTTTTATGATAAGAGTATTGTGAAGGATTTTTTTGCGTGGAAAATCCCACGAGGAAATGATGTGGAAATAGGGCTTGCTTCTTCGAAAGACCATATGGAATCCTTCCGAAAGTTTGCAAAACGGTTTGGCGTTGATCCTGATTCTGCGCAGTTGTATGCGCACCCGATCAATTTTGGTCTGATGGAAAAGGTTGTTGATGAAGGAGTTGCTCTTGTAGGTGATGCAGCATGTCAGGTGAAGCCGTTCAGCGGCGGTGGGATAATATATGGGTTTATCTGCGCGGAGATTCTTGCAGATGTGCTATCGTCAAAAGAGTATAGTTATAAGTCGCTTCTTAAGTATGAGCGATTGTGGAGAGAGAAACTTGGTGAGCCGATAAAGAAAGGACTTGATATAAGGAATCTGCTTGATTCACTGGATGATGATGAGATGGACGAGTTCTTTTCTACTGCCGCGTCCGGTTGCAGTGAACTTTTAGATACAGGAGATATGGATTTCCTGTGAGTTGAGTGGGTATCTGTTATTGTTGTGTTTCTGCAATAGGTTACCCTATATATTTATAAAATTTTTGAGGCGATAGTCTATATATATGATTAATAAACAGGGCGAGCTGAGCGATAAGATTGTTAATTTCTTTAAAAATTATTGGCAGTGGCTTGCGGTAGCTTTGATTGTTGCGATTGGTATTTGGATCAGGGTACAACCGCTGAAAAATCTTCAGTGTCTTGAAGGTATGCTGTGCCTGCAGGCGCTTGATCCGTATTATATCTACAGGCAGACGCTTTATCTTATAGAGAATAGTTTTCATGTGATGCCTTTTGATTATTTCAAATACTTTCCTGTTGGCGCTGTACCATATAATAATTATCAGATGACATATTATATTCCTGCAACATTGTTTGTGATGGTGCACTCTGTTTTCAGTTCACTTACATTTATGACATTTGCGCAGTGGTATCCTGCAGTTCTTGGTGGGTTGTTTGCTGTTCCGATGTATCTTATCGGTCGTGAGTTGTATAATAAATATGTTGGTGTGCTATCTGCAGCCCTTCTTATATTTTCCCAGTCTGTCCTGTACAGGACTTCTGCAGGTTTCTTTGAAAAAGAAGCGACTTCAGGACTGATTATGCTTTTTGTGATATTTTTCTTTGTAAGAGCGACAAATAATAAATCCTATCTTTCTGCAATAATTTCAGGACTTTTATTGGCAATAATGAGTCTTGCGTGGACTGGCGCAGGATTTCTTGTGATAATCCTTTCATTATTTACTGTGTTTTCAATATTTTTCAAACCAGATAATAAATTTATCGAGAGACAGTATCTTATATTTGTCCTGATTGGAGTATTGGGTGCTAATTTTTTAGGTTTTCCTAATCTCGCTCTTAATATGATTTCTGCTATTAGTATGCTGTGTTTTGGAATCTGTCTGCTTATAATCCTCAAAACACTTGTATTCAGGTTTTATGATGTTTCAGAAGATAAGAAGTTCTGGGTCTATCCAATACTCTCTTTGATTGGAGGTGTTTCTTTCCTAGTATTATCTTTATTTGTTAAGAGATTTGCGGCAACTATGAACTATTTCATGAGTTTCATATTCGGCGGGCGTGATCCGACAGGAACACTTGGTGTTGTCGGTACTACTGTTGCTGAAAATAGTGGTGCAACTTTTGGAGATATTTTTGCAAGGATGAACACAGCTCCTGCATCAAATGCATTGTCGCAGTTCGCACTGATAGATATGCGTCTTTCGATTAATCTTTTGTTTATTTTAGTGATGCTTGTCGTGCTTGTCAATTATATGTTTTATCGCAAGGAAAAAAAGGATTTGACATTGTTGGCTGTTATTTTTGTATCTTTTTTAACATATCTATATCTTGTGAAAGATTTTGGTGCATCGTTCAAGGTTGGCTTGTTTGATATTTATGTGTTTATGATTTTTGGAGTGATAACTCTTGCATACACTTTGATTGAGAATCGCAGGGTTGATGCAATCTTTCCAATAATATGGATTGCTACTGCGCTTATCGGAAGCCTTACGAGGATTAGGATTATTTTTTTCATAGGCCCTGCTGCTGCGTTTATTGGAGCATTTTTGTTATATAAGATTTTTGTTTATCTAATGTCTCTGGATGTGAAAAAGTTGCCTATAGGGCGTTTTAAAGTCAGCTGGATACCTGTAGCTATTGGTCTGTATCTTGTTTTTGTCTTTAGCACTAATATTGGAGCAGGATATGTATTCACTTCTGCTGTCGGACCGAGTTTCAATAATAACTGGCAGGAATCAATGCAGTGGGTACAGGATAATACTGCTGAAGATACTGTGCTTATGTCATGGTGGGATTATGGATACTGGTTTCAGTCAGGCGGAAGAAGGTTCACTATGGCTGACGGCGGAAATAATAATGAGAGTAGGAATTATGAGCTTGCTAATTTTTTTACAGGGAGCAATGCAACAGAGTGGATACCATTCCTTGATGAGCATAG
>DAOVWP010000079.1 GCA_030636615.1 Candidatus Nanohaloarchaea archaeon | reverse complement strand
CCGAATACTTACAGCAGTTGACAAGATAATAAAACAAAAGATTGCAATACCTGTCCTGATTGGAAACAAGGAAATGATCCAGAAAAAGATAAGATCCCTCAAACTGAAAAACCTGAAAAATGTAGAGATTCACGACCCCAAAAAATCTGATCGAACAAGGAAATACGCAAACGAATTTTATAAAGCAAGAAAAGATAAAGGCGTGACTCTTGCAGATGCAAGAAAAATGATGAAAGATCCAATTTATTTCGCCACGATGATGGTCCATCTAGACTATGCGGATGGTCTTGTCGGCGGATCAACTACAACAACAGCAGATACCATAAGACCTGCCCTTCAGATAATCAAGACAAACAAAAAATTCAAGAAAGCCTCAAGCTTTTTCATAATGGTCCTTGATAAGAAACCGCTTTTCTTTGCAGACTGCGCAGTTGAGATTGATCCTGACGCGAAAGATCTTGCCGACATTGCAATAGACACAGCTCTGACAGTAGAAAAATTCGGCTACACTCCAAAGATTGCTATGCTATCTTTCTCGACAAAAGGGTCGGCAAAACATCCATCTATCGACAAGGTGAGGGAAGCTACTATGAGAGTGAAAGATGCCTTGCCTGATATAGTCGTAGACGGCGAGCTTCAGGTAGATGCAGCTTTAGTTCCTTGTATAGCTGAAAAAAAAGCAAAAGGTTCTCCTATAAAAGGAGATGCAAATGTTCTTATTTTCCCAACTCTATGCTCCGGAAACATTGCTTATAAACTTGTAGAGCGTCTTGCAAAGGCAAAAGCGATTGGACCGATCCTCCAGGGTCTTAACAAGCCTGTGAACGATCTTTCAAGAGGTTGTTGTATAGAAGACATAATAAATGTCACAGCAATAACAGTTGTTGAATCGCAGGATGGAGAATGACCGTATTGGAATAAATTGAATTTATCTATATTTTTTCTCAGTCTTTTTTATAAGTGAACGCAAGTAAGTAGAAGCTTTAAGTACATCTTCCCATGACACATTTTTTCCAAATTCTGCAGTAATCTCAAAATAGCCTTCTTTTTCCCGTTTTACTTTTATCTCAGCTACTTCTTTAACCTTTTTAGGTTTAAAATATCCTGTCAGGGAAATACCAACCATAATCTCTTAATAGATCATTAATATTTATAAATGTCTTTGTGGTTGTTGATGGAAATTATAAAGCTTTTGCAAAGGTATATTAACATCACAAAAGATTTTTATATTTATTTCTGATTATTATCTGTATGATACTTAAAGAAATAACTTTAGACAAAGATGAATATGGTAAAAGAAAAGCAATTCAAGACAATTTAGGGCAACAAGTAATTCTTAATGATGACCATAATAATTGGTGTCATGGGGTTATTTCAGATAAAAAATATGATGATGAAGTTTATCAAATGAAAATTGCTGATGGGAGAAAACAACTACAACTTCATTATGATGATTTAAAACAACTGTTGGTTCTTGAAAATCACTCAGAATATAAAAAACCTAAAATTGATTAAGCACGCACCAAATTAAATTCTTTACTTACACCTTACCATCCCACCCAAAACAATCAAACCAATATATAAATATCTCTGACCAAAATACCCTTTATGCCAACCAAAAAAGACAAAGAACCCGAAATCAAGACAATCTACCCAAAGAACCTAAAACCTATATTAGGCATAACAACAATAATCATACTTCTTACATTCTATTTTCTAAGACCGATCTTCCACGGTTTTATAATGGGTCTGTACACAAAACCGCTCATACTGATAATTATAGTTCTTGTAATCGTTTCAATTGCATCAAACCTGAAAAAAGCGCGCAAAAACCTTTCAACCGTACTCATGATACTTATAATCCTTTCATCGCTCACAATATCTTTCAATGACTTAATAGTCCAAAATTACATTGTCAAATCCACAGACTATAACAGCATAGATGAACTTCCAGAATCAACGCAATTAAGACTTCTTCCACAGATAGTTGCAAAAAGATACATGGAAGACTCTCTCCAGAAACCAAGAGAGATGATAGGCGGTCTGGATATAGTCAACTATAACAACACTTTAGTCTGGACAGCACCGAGAGTGCCTAACGGCGGTATCCTGTATTTCACCCAAAAAGTTAATGGTATCATGACAGCTGATGCCGTAGAAATAGACCGTTCAACTAAACTCATAACAGAAGAAATGCAGATCGGTGAAGATATAGGGATCTTTGACAACATCTACTGGGTTTTATACAAAGAGGAATACTTCCAAAATATTGCCGAAATCTTTTACCTGAAAGATGGTGATAAGACAATCACAGTTGCATCAGTAATCCGTTATAAGTTCAAATTCCCTGTAATGATCCCATACTTCGCAGGAATTTTTAAAATAAATCCTGATGGTAGTATGGAAAGATACTCCCAAGATCAGCTCAGTGACCTTGAGTTTGCAAAAAACAATATCCTATATCCTGAAGACCTTGCCAGATTATATGTCGATTCATACAAATACAATATGGGTATTTTAAACGCATGGTTCATACATGAGGACCAGATAGAGATATCTGATGTCTACGGCCAGTACAACCGTCAGCCATTCCTTATGCCAACAGAAGATGGCATGAAATGGGTCATAGCAACCGAACCGCACGGACAGAGTTATGGTGTGTTCAAGATTTATGTTATTGATGCAATCACAGGACATATTGATATGCTTGAGCTTGATGAAGACAGCACCCTCACAGGCCCTGTAAGGGTAATCAGCTATGTCAAGAAGAAATTCCCGACAATTGATTGGGCAACTTCAGCAATCCTTGAGCCAAGACCATATGTGATCAACAGCACACTCTATTGGATGCTTTCAATAACTCCAAGTGATTTTGCAGGAATATCCTACACAGTTCTTGTAGATGCGAAGAACAACGAGATCTTTGCTTTTGACAACAAAGAAGAGGTAGAGATTTTCATGTCAGGAGATCACACAGAAAAACCAGATATAAAAACAACAACACAAAACACATCTTCATCTTCAACAATAGAAAAGATCGAACAGATAGAGAAACTTCTTGAAGAACTTAAAACAGATTTTAAAGCATCTGAACAATAAAGAATCTTCAACCTATTTATATCAGCCTTAATCAATTATCTAACAGATTCAGGTGCATATCAAATGATCTCCTTAATAATAAATTCAGGAAGTTCCTCCCTAAAATTTGCTCTGATAAATCCAAAAAAAAAGACTCATATAGTTAAAGGTATCTTT
>DAOVWP010000029.1 GCA_030636615.1 Candidatus Nanohaloarchaea archaeon | reverse complement strand
CATATCTAAGCATATCCAATTCCTTGTCCACTCTCTCGATTTTTATTTCCATACTAAATAATTATTATGATTTCTATTTAAATTCAAATAGTAAACAATCGTTAACTTTATTAATATAAATATACCAAAACATACATGACCACAAGAATGCCTCAGGAGATCGAAGTCTGGTACATAATCCCTGCAATAAGAAGGGAAATATCAAACATCATGCATGAAAAAGGCATTAAACAGACAGAGATTGCAAAGATTTTAGGTGTGACAAAAGCAGCAGTCTCGCAATATATCTCTTCCAGAAGAGCATCTGAAGTAGAGTTCAACACAGAAATAAAAGATGAGATAAGGATATCTGTTCAACAGATTTTAGACAAAAAATCTTCAGCGTTCAGCGAAATACAAAGAATATGCAAACTCATAGTAGATACAAATCAGATCTGCAGTATCAGTAAAAAGATCAACAAAAAAACCCCTCCGAATTGCGCTGATTGTATACATAATAAGATGGTGTAAATAATATGAAAGTTTATCTTGATAATGGAGCAACGACAATGACGGACCCGCAGGTGTCCGATACAATGGCAAAGTATTTCACTGAAGTATACGGCAATGCCTCATCACTTCACAGCTTTGGAAAATCCGCAAAAGAGGCTCTTGACATAAGCAGGAGAATAATTGCAGACTCTTTTAATGCTGATTCAAGAGAGATAATCTTTACCTCTGGCGGCACAGAATCAGACAACCTTGCGATCAAAGGTGTTGCAAGAGCGCTGAAAGATAAGGGCAACCATATAATAACATCAAAGATAGAGCATCCGGCAGTTCTGAACTCATGCAAGAGTCTTGAAAAGGAAGGGTTCAGGATAACATACCTTGATGTTGATGAAAATGCGTTTATAGACCTTAACCAGCTTAAAGAATCTATAACTGCTGAAACTATACTTGTTACTTTGATGCATGCCAACAATGAAGTAGGTACAATCCAGCCAATACGGAGAATCGGTCAGATCTGTAAAGATAATAACATAATTTTTCACACAGATGCAGTACAGAGCTATACAAAAGTGGATATAGATACAAAAAAGATCCCTGTTGACCTGATTTCTATAAGTTCCCACAAGATCCATGGTCCTAAAGGTGTCGGCGCGCTATACATAAAAAAAGGAACACCATTAACAAAACTGTCTGATGGCGGCAGCCATGAATTTGATGTAAGGGCAGGCACTGAAAACATTTCAGGCATAGTCGGTTTTGCGAAATCTGTTGACCTTTCAACTCCTGAACACATAAAATTACAGAACCGGCTTAAAGATCAGCTTATAGATGGCATACAAAGATCAATCCCTGACACAGTTCTTAATGGTCCCAGAGACAACAGGCTGTGCAGCAACATAAACATATCTTTCAGGTATATTGAAGGAGAAAGCCTTCTCATGCATCTTGACATGAAAGAAATTGCTGTATCGACCGGATCTGCATGTTCATCAAAGAAGCTTGAGCCAAGCCATGTGTTGCTGGCTATGGGCATACGGCCGGAGCATGCGCACGGTTCAATTCGTTTTACCATAAGCAGGTTTACGACAAAAGAAGAGATAGACTACACAATAGATACTCTTAAACCTATTGTTGAAAAGCTGAGGGCAATAAGCCCTTTGAAATAGTGGGGAGTGATTATGATGGACGATTATAATGAAAAAGTGATTGATAATTTCAGAAACCCGAAAAATATGGGCAGTATGGACAATCCTGACGCAGAAGGGGAAGTAGGAAATCCTACCTGTGGTGATATAATGAAAGTCTTTCTAAAAATAGATAACAACATAATAAAAGATATAAAAGTAAAGACTTTTGGCTGTGTTGCTGCTATTGCCACATCATCAAAGATGACTGAGCTGGCTCTTGGAAAGACTCTTGAAGAGGCAAAGGATCTGACACGGGATATGGTTGCAAAAGAGCTTGGCGGTCTTCCTGCTCAGAAGATGCATTGTTCCAATCTTTCTGTTGAAGCTCTTCATAAGGCAATAGATAACTACCAGAAGAAACATATGACCAAAGAACACACAACTGATTAAAGTTTTTATACTATTTAATCTTTCATTTTAAAAATCATTCAGAAGTAATATTATCTATATATTATAACTTTTTATTTCTGTTTGTTTTCTACTATTATAATGCCTTATTTGTTTTGAAAATCTTTTTCTTCCTGTAACAAATGCAGCAGTTTCCAAACTACCTATAATACCTAGTTTGTTATAATTTAAAAGGAAAGATGCCATGAAATCTTGACTTTTATTTACTCCTAAAACTTCAAGTGCTGTTTCCATAGATATATTTTCATCTATTTTTTCAGCTACAAACAATCTATAACTCATATCAGTTTCATTAGACTCTCTCTGTCTCAAATTTAATTTTTTAGTATAATTCTCTATTGATGGATAAGTTATTTTTATTTACCTCATCTAAAATTATAAACTTAAACTTTATAAGTTATTAGATTATTTACTACTTTATAATAATATCAAAATTCAATAAAGCATTAACTTAAACACAGCCTTATATGACTTATATATAATTATAAATAATCTAAACCACAAACTAAACAAGGTGATCTTATGTTTGAATCTATATTGATAATCGTGGTAATTATTGCGCTTTCAGGCGTAAAAGTGATAAACGAATACGAGCGCGGAGTAATCCTGACGCTTGGAAAATACTCTTCAACAAAAAAAGCAGGATTAAGATATGTAATTCCTGCAGTACAGAGGATGATTAAGGTTGATATGAGAATCAAAGCAATTGATGTACCCAGCCAGGATGCCATGACAAGAGATAATGTTTCTGTAAGAGTGAACGCAGTCCTATATTATAAAGTAAGGACTTCTGAGAAAGCCGTTCTTGAAGTGGAAAATTTCATGTATGCTGTAAGCCAGCTTGCCCAGACAACTATGAGGAATGTGATAGGAGAAGTAACTCTTGATGAACTACTGTCAAACAGGGAAGATGTTTCCACAAAGATCAAAAAGATTGTTGACAAGGCGACAGATCCTTGGGGAATTGAAGTTCAGGGCGTTGAGCTGAAAGATGTTGAGCTGAACGAGGAGATGAAAAGGGTTATGGCAAAGGAAGCTGAAGCTGAGAGAGAAAAAAGGGCAGTGATAATCAAGGCTGAGGGAGAAGTACAGGCATCAACAAACCTTTCCAAAGCCGCAATGGTGCTCTCAAAGGCTCCCGGAGCTCTTCACTTAAGGACTCTTGCAACACTAAATGACTTATCATCAGACAAAAGCAACACAGTCGTTTTAGGCTTGCCTCTTGAGATCTTAAGAGCAATTGAGAAGAAGAAATAATCCTCTTCTTCCAATTTTTATATATACTCATTGAGAGAAATTCTTGATTATGGCCTTATCTATAATCCCTTCTTCTTTTGGTAATGTTGAATCTACAGGCATTATCGGCAAAATCACTGTTGGCGATATAATTCTTGCCGCTCTTGTAGCTATACTCGGATATTTTGTTATAAAGAAGATCTCTTCAACAATTGAAAAGTATGTAGCTATGAAAATCAAGAAAGATGATGCCGAGCTTGCCTACCGTTTCATGTTTTATCCTCTTCTCACAATACTTATTCTTACAGTCCTTAGCATCCTTCACATAAATATAACTAGTTTTGTAGCAACGGCTGGTGTACTTGGAATAATTCTGGGTTTCGCTGCGCAAAGCAGTGTATCAAACATAATATCTGGAATTTTCCTTCTTATTGATGATAATTTTGAGATAGGTGATATTGTAGAGATTGATGATGTGATCGGAGTTATTGTAGATATAGGTTTCATGTTTACCAAAATACGCACATGGGATAATCTTTATGTTACTCTTCCAAACAAAGCAGTAGCGGATTCAAAAGTGATTAATATCTCAAAATATGATATAAGACGGATTCTCATAAAATTCCTTGTAAATTACAGTGAAAATCTTGACAAAGTGCGCAAGATTGCAATAAAGGTCGCTGAAGACAACACTGATGTTGTTGATGACCCTAAACCCGCTTTTGTTGTTCTTGATATGGGTGATGACGGTATAAATGTCCGTCTTGAGGCATGGGTTCCTGCAAAAAGATATTGGCCAATCGAGAGAAAGCTCACAGAATCATTAACCAATGCTCTTAAAACTCACAGGATTGAAGTTCCATATCCTCAAAGGGTGGTTCATATGGATTCAGATCAGGAACCAAAAAAATCTAAGTGACTCTTCAAACCACAACCAGAGCAACCAATAATTAACATGATTATACTGTAGTATAGAAAACTATATATAGTCAGTAATCTATATTACTTATTATTGTTGATAATCAATACATATCAACAATAAGGTATAATTGTAAACAAAAATTCATGAAATATGGAAAAACTCTCGCCGATTGAAGGTTATGGTTATAAGACCGTTGTTGCTTCCATGATTTCGTGAAAATTAGACTTTGAATGTTGGTTGGAAAAGCTCCCTGAGATTTATCTGCGATTGTATGCTTTCCAACCCAACAACATTTTCTAAATTATAGCCATTTCTTCTTTTTCAGAAAAAATATCATTGTCATTGACACAAGTAACATAAAACCAAGAATTGCAAAATAACCATATCTCCATTCCAGTTCAGGCATATATCTGAAATTCATACCATAAAGCCCGGTTATAAATGTCAGCGGCATAAGTATTGTGGATATCACAGTAAGTACTTTGATCACCTTATTTGTTTTATATGATATCAGAGACATAAACATATCAAGGTCTCCTTTTATATTCTCCTGATAATTGTTGATATTATTGATGATCTTTTGTATATGGTCATGCACATCCC
The DNA here is from genome assembly GCA_030636615.1 of Candidatus Nanohaloarchaea archaeon. Classification (GTDB taxonomy): domain Archaea; phylum EX4484-52; class EX4484-52; order EX4484-52; family GLR71; genus DAOVWP01. Next base: position 2,975 of record DAOVWP010000029.1, on the reverse strand, counting down.
TGAAATATAATCTTGTCTCACTGCCGATTATATCGCTTTCTTTCATTATAAGCTGCTGGTATATTTTTTCCTGGGGTATGATTGCTTTTCTTATTGCAAGAAGGCTTGTCTTTATCTCAAAGATTTTATTCAGATTTTTCTCCTCAACACCTTTGAACAGACTGTCTTCTACATTTTCTATATCATCTTCAATTTTTTCCAGCACAGGAAAATATGTGTCTACTATATTGTCTGTAAGCATATGAAGCACAAGATCAGGATTGATTTTTCCACTATCCGACTCAAGCAGACTCTTCTTCATAGTAGCTATATTTTTTATACTTTTCAGGTGCACTGTAACAATATAATTCTTTCCGAGAAACACTTTAAGATCCCTTATTATGATTTTATTGCTGTATATTATTGGGTGGATGCTGATGAAAAAATGTGAATCATATTCTTCAATTTTTGATCTAAGGTCCGGTTCTGTACAATCTTCCAGAGCAAGATCATGAAACCTGAAGACTGTCTTCATGAAGTTGAGATCTCTCTTGTTTGGCTTTTGTATATCTATCCATACATTATTGTTTTTGATACTGATTATTTTTTTAAGCTCTTCAGCATTGATCTTCTTATGGACCTTCCTTTCATTTCCTTTGCTTACTATGATAAAATTAATCATTTTATTCTCACTCTCCCTATATACCTTATTTTCCCATTATATTATATATTGTTTAACCTACACAACCATCAACTGAAACAATTGTAATACAACAATATATTTCAATAAAAACATATCTATATCTTCACATAAAAACCGAAAACTATTTATATGACTTCAACCAATTTAATCAATACCTTATAAGGTGTCCATAGATGAAATCATCCAAATACAAAATACTTGCTGTATCATCGGCATTCATGTTAGGTGTGACTCTGATGATGAGCAGCAGACAGATCGAATGTATAAATAACGCCAAGAATTTCATATTATCTCTTGTTTCTTAATCACAATCGTGAATATTTCCAACTAATATAAAGGTTTCTGTCTATAATATTACATTATGTCCCGCAGGTTTGCAGATCTTCATATTCTTCTAAATCACTCTGACAACAAAGATAATCTTTCCGAAATTGTCAGGTCTGCAGAAATGCTTGATCTATCCTCTATTGTCATTTTTGACACAATTGAAAAGACCTCTGAAATAAAGAAATTCAATGATCTTCGGGAAAAAATTGCAAAGATAAACACAGATACAAACATATACATAGGTGCGCAGATAAGCAGCAACAATCCAGAAACAGTAAAATCACTGATACTTAAGACAAGATCAAAAGTAGATATTGTTGCTGTATCTGGAGGAGATATAATAATAAACCGGCTTGCTGTAGAAAGTTCAAAGGTTGATATATTGCTCAGTCCCGAATTTTCGCGCAAAGATTCAGGTTTGGATGAGGTTATGGCTAAACTTGCCGCAAAAAATAATGTAGCAATAGGTTTCAGTTTCAGGCCTGTGCTCCATACATACAGTAAAATCAGGGCCCATATCCTTTCGCATATGATATATAACTGGAAGCTTGTCAAACGGTTTGATACACCTTTTGTGATAATCAGCAGTGCGCAGGATGTCTGGGATATGAGGACTGGTCGTGAACTTGCATCTTTCGGCACAATTATAGGGATGGAGCTTTCAACTGCTCTTGATGCAGTCTCAACAAACTGCGAAAAAATTATTGGTAAAATAAAGAAGTGATGTAATATGGTAAAATTATCAGCTATTTCACCTGCTCACAGGGATCATCAGCGCTATATTGTATTCGGGATAATTTCAGAAAAATCGTTTGTCTTAGGTGATGTAGTAAAAACTGTATGGACCTCTACTCTTCAGTTGTTTGGCGAGGTCGGAACATCCGAAATCACCTTGTGGATGCCGTCAACCCTTTATAACAAGACAGAGAAGAAAGGTATCATAAAGACTGATAACCACTCAGTTGAAAAAATCAGGGCCGCTCTTGCCTGCATAACTAATATAGAGAATCAGAAAGTCATATTCAAGGTCTTGGGTATAACCGGCACAATCAATGCAGCAAAGCGAAAATTCCTGGATCCTGAAGATCTTCAGGAAAAACCGCTCAGTGAATTCAGTTCCTGAGATATTTCCGCAAATTATATAAAATTTCTTATCAAAAACTTTACATATAAGAGATAAATTTATGTGAAAAATTATTCTTCATATATATTATGTATATATTGTTTCATGATAAATTCTGAATACAGTATAACATAACAGTATAAAATAAACATTTCATTATGCTTGATTGGTGATAAGTTATGAAAATGATGTCACAGGAACAGACAATGGGTTATGATCGTGCAACTGTTACTTTCTCCCCTGACGGGAGAATATTTCAGGTTGAATATGCTAAAGAGACAATAAAGAAAGGATCCACTATCGTAGGGGTTGTCGGTAAGGACTGTGTAGTTCTTGGTGCGCTCAAAAGGAAATCTCCTCTTGTTAAATCCGGCGACAAGCTGTTCAAGGTTGATAATCATATAGGTGTTGCAGCTACAGGTTACCTTGCAGATGCAAGGGTTTTGATAGATTCCGCAAGAGTTAAATGTCAGCAGAACAGGATGACTTATGATACACCAATCCTTGTTCAGACACTTTCAAAAGATATTGCTGACAAGAAACAATTATACACACAACATGCAGGAGTAAGACCATATGGAGTAGCGCTTCTTTTCGGAGGAGTTAATTCCGGTCCAAAACTTTTCGAGACAAACCCAAGCGGCCTCCTTTTAGAATGCAATGCCAGGGCTGCAGGTAAGGATCAGGATAAAGTGAACAAGGTCCTTGAATCAAAGTACAAGGAAGGTATGGATGAAAAACAGGCAACAGATCTTGCAACTGAAGCTCTCAGGAAAGTTTTGTCAAAAACCAAAAATGATTCAGGACAGGATCAGGATGAAAACAATAATGAGATAAGGATTG
>DAOVWP010000086.1 GCA_030636615.1 Candidatus Nanohaloarchaea archaeon | reverse complement strand
CAATACGATAAGCCTGTCACCGTCAACGTAAAGCTCCTGCGGGTTGCCTGTTATGTTTATTGTTGACATGAGCTTTGTGTTTTCGGGAGGATATGCGTCTACAATTGATACGGTCTTTCCTGAAAGGACATATATGTACTTACCGTCATTTTTTACAATGTCTGCCTCGTCAACTCCTTCCACCTGTATGTTTGTGGTAGAGAAATCGTCTGTGCTTTCGCCTTGTGCGGAAGGTAAGCTTTTTGCTGTGGAAAATACCATGTCTGCAGATTCTGCCATAGCACCACAGGTTCTCATATCCATGCTGTTTGAATATAATATGCTGCTTTCTGCGTTTGATTCAAGAAACGTCTTTATCTCATCTACTGAGCTGAATTTTTTCAGCTGGTCCTGTGATTCAAATATCTCTTGTTCAATAGTTATGCTTGTCGGGTAGAATGAGGCCATGCCAACTATAAGCACTGCCGCTGCTATAACTACGATAAATATCTGTGACTGGGCTTTTCTTAATGTCATATCCCTGATTTAGATGTTTATTTATAAATGCTTTCGGTTTTGTTCGGGTGTTTTCCCGAAGGTTTTTGGGGGTGTTTTTGTCTATCTTTAGAATTCAATTTCTATCCCGACAGGGCAGTGATCTGACCCTTTGACTTCTTTGAGTATGAAAGCATTCTTGACTTTATTCTTGATAATATCTGATACAAAGATATAGTCTATTCGCCAGCCTATGTTTCTTTCCCTTAAGCTTTTCATGTAAGGCCACCATGTGTAATTTTTACCTTCTTTGTTGAATATCCTGAAGGTGTCTGTGAAGCTTTCTTTTATTATGCTGCTAATGTATTTTCTTTCTTCATGGGTGAACATGGTGTTGTTCATGTTGTCTTTTGGTCTTTCAAGATCTATCTCTTTATGTGCCACGTTGAAGTCGCCGCAAAGTATTATCGGCTTTTCTTTGATATTCTTTATTGTTTTAAGTAAATGCGTGTATGCATCGAGCTTGTAGGGGATATTTTCCTTTTCTCTTCCGCCGTGCGGTAGGTAGAGATTGAAGAGGATGAAGTTTTGATATTCTACCATTATAGATCTTCCTTCCTTGTCGAAGCGTTCCATGCCTAGATTGTATTCGACTTTAATCGGCTTCTCTTTCGTGAATACTGCTGTTCCGCTGTATCCTTTCTTTTCGGCAGGATTCCAGTATGTCTTATAGATGAAAGAGCTTGTGAGCTCCGGCGGTATATCCTTTTTGTCGGATTTTATTTCCTGGATGCAGAGGATGTCGGGCGAGTGTTCTTTTAGAAATTTGATGAAACCGTTCCTGTTTACTGAGCGTATGCCGTTGACGTTCCAGGAGAGAATTTGTAGTGTTTTTTGCATAAGGGTATTTTGGATGTTTTTGTTTATATGTTGGTTTTTTTGTATTTTTGAGCAATAAGTTTTAAAAGTTAATTTTCTTTAAAATAGTTGTTTAATATGGAAAAATATCTTGAAATGAGAAAAAAAGTTGAAGATGAAATAATTAACAGGTTAGAAGATTTAGTCAATCCTGAAAATGTTGTCAACTCTTTGTATATTGAAGTTGATGGAATCTATGGCTTTGATGATTGGTATAGATATACCGGCAGCAAGATTGCTGCGATATCTGTTGCAGCAATGATTGCTGAAAATAATGAGACTTTAGGTACAGAAATCTATGAATCTATATTATCTTATGTTGGTGATAATCTAATTTCTTTGACTAAACAAGATTTAGATGAAGTAAATAAAACTGTGAGTTGTGTCTCTTTTTGTAAATCAGGTGTTACAGGTTCTGGCAATATATACAAGATATTGAAAGGAAAGAATTTTTTTGAAGAACTGGATTCAGTTTATGCAACTCTAGAGATATTCACATCTATGTTTATTCCTGATGGTCCTTCTTTACCTATAAGATCTGCTGAGAAATTGAAAAGTTATTATAAGCAAGAATTTGATGAGATTGATGGAAAAATAAGGAATAACTTTCCTAAGCTTGTTTTGCCTTTACGCAGGAAAAAATTCCAGCGCAATAAATACAGGGCATTGTATGAGAATGCGGATGAAGGATATAAGAATGTTATGCAATTGAGTGAAAGGTTGAATGTTGAGAAGATAAAACAGGTAATTGTTGATAACGATATTGAATATTTAAAACCTTGAGTTAATATTTTTTCAAGCTTTCGGCCAGTTCTTCAGCCATATTCTCAAGCTGATGCTCTATATCAGTGTTCAGGCCGTTCTCAAATATGTCGTTGTAATTTCCCTTAAGCTCGCTCCTTGAGACGAATGCGCCTTTGGCAACGACCTTTATCTTTAGTATACTGCAGAAGTTCTCGGAGATGTTCTTTACATTTTCCCTGATGTTTTCCAGGTCAGTGCTGACAGATATGACAACTGCTCTTTTTGATGTAAGGTCAGTCTCTGCAGTGTATAATATGCTGCACTTGTCTATGAAATCCTTGAAAAGTCCCGGTGGCATGGTAAAGTAATTCGGCATTGCGAAGATGTAGCCGTCGGCGTCAATCATCTTTTCCCTTATCTCTGCCATGTCGTCATCGTGATGGCACTTGAGATTCTTGTTGCAGTACTCTACATAGCCGTTGCATCTCTGTATGTTTTTATTTCTTAGAAGGATTATCTCGTTGTCTATGCATTTTTTCTCCAATTCCTGCTTCAGCCTGTTAAGTATTGTTTCAGAATTGCCTTTTCTCGGGCTGCCGCAGATGCTTAGGATTTTCATGTGATTATTTGAAATTATGATTTTTATAAATATTGATGCAGGGGAGGGGCTTCGAACCCCCGAACTCCTACGAGAGTGGATCTTGAGTCCACCGCCTCTTGCCGAATACTAT
>DAOVWP010000021.1 GCA_030636615.1 Candidatus Nanohaloarchaea archaeon | reverse complement strand
TTGGTTGGAGAACCGATAGTCAGCCAGTCGCTGTCTGTTGAAAGTACATATTCATCATCTAAAGTACCTTCATTTTCAAGCTCAGCGCTTATCACTCTTGTACTAAGAGGACAAAGACTCCCAACATCTTCGGTATCTAGATCAAAATCTGCATTATACTCATCTGCGGCCATTACAGGAACACAGAACAATGCTGCAAATACTAAAAAAATAGTCAATGTTTTATATATGAAATTCATAATCCTACCCCTCGTTACTATCAAATAGTATTAATATTATGTATAAATATTATTGACTAAATAGTTTTATAAATATAAACACGGATGAGGAAAAAAACACAATAATTTAGTCAACAAAATTATTTTTTCCAACAACATAATAATCTTGATCAGCACTCTTGGAAGTCTTATCATCTCGTCTCGCAACAGCATCCCTCAACTTAGTGACAGAACGCACATCAACTTTTCGCCTGCGCGACCTCTTATCATCTTTCACAATACTCGTTATGACAACAAAAGCAAATATAACAAAAAGCACAAGAAGATAGAACAGACTTATATTTCGGTCAAACAATTCAGTTGAAATCTCCTCCAAAGCATCCCTCTTATTCTTCAGCACAAAAACAGAAACAGGTAGCTCAGCAACAATTTCATCGCCTGCCCGTACAGATACAATACCATCATATTTCCCATAATCAATGCTTGGAGCAAAATACAGATCCATATACTTTCGCTCACCGGGCTTGATTATCTCGGAATCAGGCAGGAAAACCATCTCTTCATCAAAATTAGTCTCAACCACAATCCTCTCTGCGTTCTTGAGATGACTTGTAATCGCTACGCGAAGAATACTCCCGCTGTCACCGCTCAGATCAACCTCTTTCTGCGAAGCATACACATCTATAAACTCCTTGCCATAAGAATACTCCTGCACAACATTTTCCACCCGAATTATAGTGATCTTATACGGCTTGACAACATCAGGCACTATAACTGCTGCATTCTCATCTCTCTCAGATCCGACATAGATATAATCATCAGTCATATAACCCTTATATTTCACAGAAATCTTCTGCAAGCCACTATTGCTGAATGTCAGATATTTCTCATAATATCCCTCAGAATTAACAACAATTGGCTCAATAAGAATATCATCAATATAAAAATGCGCATAACCTAGAAGGTAATCCAAATCAGTTATATATCCATACACCCGGACCCGTTCACCTATCTCAACATCTTTCGGATAATAATTAATTGAAATAGAAGGTCTTGACAGGATTAACTGTTCATCTGGCTCATCCAATTCATCACCATTCTCATCATCATCATCTTCAGGAGTAAAATCCCCCTCAACCCTGACTCTTTTCATATAAGTATCATAATCTTTTAGGTTGCCATCATCATCATAAAGAGAAACAACGATTTTGAAATTATTATACATCTCATGTATATATTCCGGATCAAGATAATAACCTATAGTATACCAGTGCTCCCCTTCATCAAAAGACGTCACCGGTTTCTTTCTGGTTATATTATTGACAAGAAATTTCATCCACACTTCATTGTCATCCTGTTCGCCTTCAACATCAAGCCTCATCTTAAACCTGATAGTATCACCCAGCTCAGGATTTTCCGGTGTGATCTCAACCTTGTCTATATCTATATGAAAAGTCGATGTCTTCACATCAAATACAGTACTTGCTTCCTGCACAACATAACTGGCTTTTCCGACATCATAAACTTTCACCATCACCTTTGCTGTATGCTCCCCGACAGAAAGACCGCCAGTACCCATCTTAAACTCATAAGAATGACTTCCACCATAAAAATTATTATACGCATGCTTGACCAATTCATTATCTATATAAAGATACATATGAGTCATAGCTTCCCTATTCAGGTTCTGTATATCAAAATTGAACACAACACCCACCTGATCACCTTGGTGCGGTTCATCAGGAGTCAGTATAGGCTCGCTAAGGTACAGCTCAACATTAGAGCTGGCCATACAGACAGGAACAAAAGTAAACAGACTAAACATAACTGCAATAACAGAAAAGATCGCAAAGTTAGCATAATTCATGATCAATGACCCTTCATCTCTAAAGTAATTTGAAGAGATATAAAAGGATTCTTAAAACAATTATCTTTATAAATAAATCTCCTAGAAAAATAAAAAGAAAAAAAGAAATAAAAAAAAGATAAGTCAAGACTTATCCTTTTTTCTCAGTTAACCTGATTCAACTAATACGAATCCTCAACAATGATTGATGCCTGTGAATCAATCCAGTACTTGTAATCAGCTCTTGCAACAACTGTAAACTCGTGGTTCGGATCCAAAGCAGCAGAACTCATATCTTCTTCAGCCACTCGGCAGTTGAAATTACCAGTTCCTCCTCTTATCCTGGCCAGACCATGTTTTTCTTCGTTAATCAGACAATCCTTTCCATCAACCATAACAGAGACATTAACAATTCCTCTCTCAGTACTGGGAACATTTGCACCTGTTGCTTTAATTGGACAATTAAGAGTATCAGTAGCATTTGTAGCAAATCCTCCTCCTACATCAGTAACAGTAAAATACAGGTTCAGACCACCACCAGAAGATTTGATTATAACTTCTTTCTGCGTATTCAAATCAATCTGTATAGGACCTGCAGAAGCTCTCTTTGCAGAATCTGTACTGACCTGTTTTGAACCGACCATTTTCCTTGAAGAAGCCCTCTCTTCCCTGCTCTGTGAATACAGTTTGAAAAGCGAAGTTGTTGTGTAAGGATAACATACCCTTGTAAAGAAATTATAACTATCGCTCATTCCTGCAGGAATTGCAGGAGGATTAAAATCAACAGAATCATATACAACTGCTCCAGACACTCCTTCTATAGGTGGATAAAAATCACCTTTAGTAAGAATACCATTCAAATTACCTTTAGTTCTCCAAATATCTGGTGTAACAACATTATCAGGATCATCATTAATAGCAGGACCATAAATCCAGTATGTCCCATCTCCAGCCATATCCTTTGAACCGACATTTTCCAGTTCAAATGCCAAAGACACGACCTCATTAGGATCATCTGTCATTGATGGATAATCAAAAGACATGTCATTTATTTGCACACCAGCAGTACCAGAATAATTCTGGTCACCAGTACATCCTGAAACGCCAAGCATTCCTAACATAACCAATAAAATCGATACAATTTTTAAATTTCTCATTCCATAACACCTTTAAGTATAAAACCTATATAACTACAATATAACACTCCTGCATATATATATGTTATCTTAACAACTGGATTAATTTAATAAAAAAATCAAAAAAAAACAAGAATATTACCTAAAAAAAGAAAAAACAATATATTTCAACTATATTTTTTCGTAATCTCATCCGTATTGATTTCAGAAGCAGACTCATTAACCAAATCAACCACAACCTTTGACGCATCATTTAAAATATCAGTATAATTTTTACTAGAGACATTATCAACTGTATCCACAAAATTATTGATCTTATCCAAACCCTCCTCTATATCATTGCCAGTTTTGATACCTTTATCAACAACCCCTAGAGTTTTATTTTTAATCTCATCATATCTCCCGTTAAGTTCATTAAAAGTACTTGTAACTTTATCCATAAACAGATTATATGATCTGACCGACTTCTCCACAAAAGCCCTGAACCCTTTCTTTGAATGATACACATCATCATTAATTGTCTTTCTGGCATCCTCATAACCTGAGACAAGAAATGTATCCCTGTCAACCAGCTCACCATAAAGAGTCACAGAGTTATATTTCTTAAGATCCTCAAGCAACTTATCTGATTTAATCTTATCATAATCAAACAAAAGATCAAGAACTCTTTTTGTGCCATTTTCACAATTACCAACAATCTGTATCTTATTATCATACTCTTCAGATGCTGAAGAGACTCTGACAACCTCACCCATAAATCTATCCGGCTCGCAAATCAGATCATCCCCGGAAACCACTCTGTAAGTATCATTTGTCACACAACTTTTCATCTGCCCGCTCAGATATGCAGCATTGCTCTCTACAGAATTAGGCACCAAAGAACCCCCAGAAGCACCTCCAACCACCGCAACAACCAGTATTCCGCCGACAGCAAAAACCACAACACCTTTCCCTATAGTTCCAAACACACCACTAGAACCAGAATTAATATTAACTTCTCCTCCACTCGCTACATTTATAACCATCCCTGATAACGATTTCTTTACTAGACCATCTTTTTCTAACAACTTTTTCACATAAGCCTCAACATCTTTACGAGTCTCATAATCAAGTGAATTATTTTTTCCCATAAATCTATCACAACATACTAGTAGTAATAACAAAATAAAATGTTGAAATATAAAAACCTTGCTATAAATAAAAAATATAGGGAGAAATTACATGGACACAGAAAAAAGGTTTGAACTCATAAGGGGGATTGGTGAAGAATGTATCACTGACGAGGAACTCAGAAACCTCATAGAAACAAAAACACACCCAATAGCCTATGATGGTTTTGAACCTTCAGGAATCGCGCACCTCCCTGTAGGCATATATAGACCTCTTCTGATAAAAGACCTTATCAAAGCAGGAGTGCACTTCAAATTATGGGTCGCAGACTGGTTTGCATGGATGAACAATAAGATGGACGGCGATCTTGAAAAAATCCAGACATTCGGCGAATACTTTATCGAGACATGGAAAGCCGCAGGAGTGAACATGAACAAAGTAGAGGTCCTGTGGTCAAAAGAAGCTATGTCAGACGAACAATACTGGAAAAGAACAGTAACGATAGCAAGACACTCAACCCTCAAAAGAATCCTGCGCTGCACACAGATCATGGGTAGGCACGAAACAGACAACCTGTCAGCATCAATGATATTCTATCCCTGCATGCAGTGCTCAGACATTTTCCATCTTGAAGCAGATATAGCTCAGCTCGGCATGGATCAGAGAAAAGTCAATATGCTTGCAAGAGAAGTTGCGCCGAAACTAGGACTAAAGAAACCGATAGCGCTCCATCATCACATGCTTCTCGGCCTTGCTGAACAAAGACACGCAGACCAAAAATTATCAAAGATAGACATGTCTATTGAAAAGAAGATGAGTAAAAGCAAACCTGAAACTTCTATTTTCATCCACGACAGCGAAAAAGACATAAAAAGAAAGATAAACAAAGCCTTCTGCCCGCCAAAAACTGTGCAGGACAACCCACTTATGGATTATGCAAAAGAGATTATGTTTCGCGCAAACCCAATATTCAAAATCGAGCGACCTGACAAATTCGGCGGAGACATAGAATTTGAATCATATGCTCAACTTGAAAAAGCATACACAAATGGAGACCTCCACCCGGTTGATCTGAAACAGGGAATCTCAGATGGATTAAACACTCTGATAAAACCACTTAGAGAACATTTTGAAAAGAACAACAAAGCAAAAGAGCTTTATGAATTTGTGAAAAGTCAGCAGATCACAAGATAAAATTCTACACAATTTTCCAGTAACCTCCTAGATAAGTGACCAAACTATATCCTGCACCTAATAACAGATAAAAATATGGAAATGATCATTCAGGATAAGATTAGAACAAAGATTCATACAATCAGAGGAATTCAAGTTATACTAGATAATGATTTAGCAGAATTATATGAAATTTCTACAAAAGCACTAAATCAGGCAGTCAAAAGGAATATTAAACGATTTCCAGAAGATTTTATGTTTCAATTAACATATCCAGAAAAAGATAAGCTGGTCACAAAATGTGACCACCTCAAATCTATGAAATTTTCTTATCAATTGCCTTATGTTTTTACAGAACAAGGTATAACCTGCCTTTCAGGTATTCTAAAGAGTGAGAAAGCAATTGAAGTAAATATTCAAATAATCAGGACTTTCGTTTCGATGCGTAAATTTATTTCAAGAAATGCTGAGATATTTGTAAGACTTGATACTGTTGAAAGAAAACAATTAGAATCTCAAATAAAGATTGATAAAAATTTTGAGAAAGTTTTTGAAGCAATCGAGAACAAAGGATCTATTAAAAAACAGGGGGTCTTTTTTGACGGACAGATTTTTGATGCTTACAACTTTACCTCTGATCTGATAAGAAGCGCAGAAGAATCAATAATATTAATTGATAACTATATTGATGACTCTGTTTTAACCTTGTTCTCCAAAAGAAAAGATAATCTCAGAGTTATAATTTATACAAAAAACATTTCAAAACAGTTAAAATTAGATTTAGATAAATATAATTCTCAATATCCACAGATAGAAATCAAAGAGTTCAAAAAATCTCATGACTGGTTCATAATAATAGATAACAAAGAAGTCTACCATATAGGTGCATCATTAAAGGATCTTGGTAAGAAATGGTTTGCTTTTTCTAAATTCAACAAAAAGGTTTTCGGGATATTGAATAAATTAGGAGATTAAAAACCAGCAGATCACAAGATAAAATTCTACACAATATCAATCATTCCTTATCTTCTTTTTTATGTGAAACCGAAGAATATTCTTTCAGTTTTTTATCTGAAAATCCTGACAGATACAATGGAACAGCCAGCAGGCAGCCAGCAATATTTCCTGCGCTAAACCCAATCCACACACCATTAAGACCAATCATATTGCTCAACACATAAGCAAGAGGAATTCCAACAACAAAAAATTCCAGTAGTATCACAGCCAACCCAACCTTCGGATTCCCTGCACCCTGGAACGCAGCTCCAATCACAAAGACCACACCAAAAAAGATAAATGCAGGCACACGATACTGTAGATATTCTTTTCCAAGAAGCACTACTTCTGGATTATCCGTAAATATATACATCACCCTCTCAGAAAAGATAAATAGCAACACACCAATAACAAACATTAAACCAGCAACAAGCATAATCCCTTTCCCGACCGCATCCCTTGCCCTTTGATATTTTTTAGCGCCAACATTCTGCCCGACAATTGTCAATATGACTCCGGATATTGCAATACCTGGCATAAACGCGATACTCTCTAACCTTGCCCCTATACCAAATGCAGCGACAGCAAGCGGACCTGAATAAGATACGAGTTTCATAAAAAATATTATACCAACAGCCACAACAACATTTGCAACTGATGAGGGCACTCCTACACGTAGTATCTCCCTGATAAGAGAAAAATCAAACCTAAATCCCTTGAACGACAATTTTACAAGAGATTTTTCAAAAACAAAATGTCTCAGCGCAAGGACCACAACAGCCGCGCGGGCAATCACAGTTGCTATCGCAGCACCGCTCACCCCCATTTCAGGCACAAACCAGAATCCGAATATCAGGATAGGATCAAGAACAACATTCAGCAGTGTTGCAATAATCATAAATTTCAGAGGAGTTTTCATATCTCCTTCTCCCCGAATAATACTTGAGAAGAAAAAACCTACAAACATGAACATGAAACCGATAAAAATAATCCTTGAATAAGATACAACCATATCAAGAATCTCAGGACCTGCGCCCATCATAACAAAAATTCTTTCTGCGAAAACAAAACCAAAAAGACCTATAAAAAATGACACAAACAGACTGAAAACAATACCGTTAGATGCAATTCTTCCTGCCTTATCAATCTCACCTGCACCAATACACCTTGAAATAAATGAGGTAAGGCCAATACCAAGCCCCATAGCAAGCGACACAATCAGAAAGATAACAGGAAACACCATACTTACTGCCGCTATTGCCTCCGGACTGACCATACCCACAAAGATCATATCAACAATATTAAACCCGCTATGGAACAACATAGCAATAACTAACGGCAGAGACATCTTGACAATAGTTTTTGTCATATTTCCATTCAGCAGATCTGGGTGCTTTTTGTTTCGCATAAAACCATCTGATAGCAGTAATTTTAAAGAAAGACTTAAATAAACCTATTTCAGCAGCTTGATAGATGTACGGAGTCTAAATCTGATCAGTATGATGACAAAGAGCAAACTGTATCAACCGATCAACTTCAGTATTTGACCAGGTAAGATTTTTAGCACCTATAGGACCCCCTGAAAAATCATCAACCTGCTCAGAATACCTGTATCCTTTTGGTTTCAGCTGAAGTATCCTGCGAAGATACTCTGCACCTTCTTTCCTGCGACCCCTGAGATAACTGTAACACCCCATATCAGCAGTGCATATTATCCACGGATTTCCACCAACTTCTCTAAATATAGGAGAACCATCTTTCGACGGCTCACCGGCATATTGATCATCATAATACCTCCCGACAAATGGCGCGCACGATCCATCACCATCAACATCCGACAGATTTACCGAGAATTTTTTTATGAAATCAGAGACCATAGAACGATACACATTATCAAAAACATTCGCTCCAACAGGAGATATCCCATCACATATATCTTTGCGCACATCATCAAAATACACAAATCCCATAATAATACTTGAATCCAGCGGATTTATTTTGTATCCCCTCTCATGTTTAGTTATTGGCGACCTGTTAATAGTAGCTCTCACAATATCACCAGACAAATCCTTGATCCTGAACAACTCAAGCGATGATCTGAGCTTTCCGATTTCCGAAGAGATCCTCCTCTTATCACACCCTCCGCCAATCCCCTGCTCCAGCTCAAAATGAAGTGAATCATATAATGCCGACAATACAGAACTAGTAG
>DAOVWP010000103.1 GCA_030636615.1 Candidatus Nanohaloarchaea archaeon | reverse complement strand
CTTTATGATTTCCTGATTCTGGTTGCCTCCATGCCTGCCGTCTGTCAGGATTATGTATGAGATATCCCATCCTTTTTCCTGAAGTTTTAACAGCGTTCCGCCTGCACCGATTACTGCGTCATCGTCATGGGGCAGGATAAAGGTCGCTTTCATGTATTTTCATCTCTTGTTGGTGTTTTTAGTCATTGGACATCTTCGTTCTTGTGTCCTTTATCTTTGTTTATGTTTTCATACTGGAACAGGCAACCATCTCCTCCGAGTTTTTCGCAGCTGCACCAAGTGTAATTGTCTGTTTTATTGAATATTGTCTTAATGCCTGCGCGGGGTATGTCTTTCAGGTCAAAGCGTCCTACATATCTTGTAGCTCCTAACTCTTCAAACCAGTCTATTTTTTTGTTGTCTTTGAGTTCGTATGTGTTGCAGCCTTCGCCGCAGCAGGCTGAGACCTTGACAACTTTTTCATCTTCTTCTGTCCTGAAAAGTCCGTAGTTTCCCGGGCTGGTGCAATGTGTTTTTTTAATTTTTATGTTTATGACCTCTACAATTAATCCTTCCTGAAAACCCAGATTTCATAATCAAATTCCTGATTTTCTTCCTTTTTAAAGTCCCTGTAGCTTTTTTCGCATACAGGCTCAAAGAATTCAGATATGATGCTTTTGATATTGTCCATAAGCACCTTTCTTGTTATCGGGCCTTCCGGATAGCCTTCCTGGTCGATTATGTTGGCCATTACAAGGAGGCTGCCTTGCTTTTGTATCTTATGGAGCTGTTTTAAGCAGTTATATATATCTACAGGAGTGATCAATGCATTCAGGTAGGGTATAGATTCGCTCCAGAATGTCAGGTCTGAAGAATTTTCAGGCAGGTTGTATATTTCTTTAGTTATGTCTCCTTCTGTCAATGTTATTCTTCCTTCTTTGATGTATTCTTCAAGTCTTTTGTTTGCTCTTTCTAAAGCAGTATGAGATATCTCTATTCCAGTTATATGCGCGTTTTTGAATGCATCTGCAAGCATTTCCGTATACACGCCTTCAGCGCAGCTAATCTCTAGTATCTGCTGTGGGTCTGGCATGTGTTCTTTTGCAACGTCTGTCTGCCGTCTGTACTTCGTCAGTTCATATTCTGAAGTTTTAAAGCTCCAGGGATCCTCTGTTTTAAAATCCTCTTCAAAAATAGCATGGTATGTATCAGGATCTATTCTTTTTCCAAAAGGATTACTGTCATCTGCCATTTATTTTCACCTTTTTTAAAAATAAAAAAAATCGCCTGAAATCCACTATCTTACGGAGCAGAGCTCCTGGGTATTATGCGGATTTCCAAGACGGCGATTTTTAGTCTTTCTTTCTGATATTATACCGCAGCAAGCTGCGGGGTATTAAACCCAGAAAGGAATAAGAGAGGGATGTTTATTGAATACCCCATTTAGTGTATGGATTATCAGTCAGATAGTTGTATTCAATAATTCCTGTAACTTCAAGCGCATGGCCGTATGGCGGTGTCATACCTGCTTTTCTGCCAATTACGGTGCCTAATGCAATCTGGAAGCCTTCCAGATTTTCCGGGCGTGTCTCTATTACTTCATTTTCTATCTGTTGAGCTATTTCTATACCACCCGAAATCTTTTCAAGCCCTTTTAGATCCCAGTGCTGGTAAAGATTTCCAACTGATGTGTCTCCGGCACCGGCACCGACAGTCCATTTTCCGTCTTTGAGTATTGTTATGATCACTGTACTGTCTGCCCTGTTAAATGGTTTTGTATAGAATGGTTCTCCTCCTTCAGGGTATTCAACAATTCTTTTATTTGATGATATTTTTCCTAAAGACCATTCAAGACCATTGTATTCTTTAAGCTTTAGCCAGCTAGCTTCATCTATTGATTCGTAGCCTGTGATTTCTTTCAGTTCTTTTGCTTTTGAAGGTTCGTCAAAGGCCCGTTCATAAGCTTCGGGGTATAATATTGTAAGGTGTTCTCCTTTTTCAGGAATTCTTGCTTTTCTCATCTGGTTTGGTGTGTATGATTCATCTTCAATAAGGGTTCCGTTTTCATCGTAGACTGCGTTGAATATCGCTCTTCCGTCTTTTCTTCTGTTGTGCTGGTCTTCCATGCCGAACTGGTCCGGATGACCGCCCGAATCAATCCTGAACAAGTCTTTGACAGTTTTTTCGCTGTCTATTTCTTTTGTAGAATCTGTTGAATAAGATCCTTTGACTATTGTGTTCATGTTCTGTTCAATGGATCTGTAAGGATTAGGTATATGGGCCCATGTATTAAGTTCAGGTATATATCTGAAAGCACCTGGTTCTATCGCTGGAATTCCCCTTTTTTCATCGCCAATGAAAGCTTTGCAAAACTGTTTGTATGCTTCTTCATCAGGTTTTCTTCCTAAATAGCAAACATCCTGTGGTGGGATGCCTGTTCTGTATCTGTGGCCTCCTGTCGAAATCGTAGGTTTTCCGTGTTCAATACCTAAACATTCCTCTAGCGGGTTTGATTTTATCAT
>DAOVWP010000033.1 GCA_030636615.1 Candidatus Nanohaloarchaea archaeon | reverse complement strand
GTTTAATCCGTTTATGGATGGTTTTGTTGTGTTCAAATCGCTTTTCAAATATTTTTTTGTTTTTAAGGTATTGTATATGAAGAAATTGTTTCATCTTGATAACGGGCAGACTTACTATCGGAATACTAAAAATAAGGTTAAGGGTCCCGGTTTTTTGAGGGATTTTTTCACTCTGGTCGGAGAATATACAAAATATTTTTGAGTAGGGGTTGTGTTGTTTATTCCAATATCTTTATTGAATCCACTTTACCGTCCCCGTCCATATCAAGACCTTCTACTATTGTTGCCCAGTTGTCTTCGCCGTTGTAGTTGTTGATCAGCTCTTTTGTGTGTCTTGTAAGGGCAAGCACTGCGCCTTTTGTGCCGTTGAACCTGTTTCCTGCAATGAGAAGTATGCTCTTTTCTGTGTTGTGGGGGTTGACTATCTTTGCAATAAGTCCGATATTGTCTGCATCGTATGTCTTGCCTGTCTTTGTTGATGTGATTCCTCTGAAAGGGTATTTTTCAAGATTGAATTTGATTGGCAAGTAGTTGTTTATGTCATGAGTAAGTATGTTTGTAAGCGGACCGCCAAGGATTATCATATTTGTTCCCTGTTTTTTTTCTGAGATAACATCTATATCCAGTTTGGTTGAGAATTGTTTTGGTGTTTTTGCAAACTGGCCGAGGAAAAGAGCGATATCTATTGCATAATGGCTATCTCTTGCCCTTACCTGATATGGTCCATGCGGGTCGGGCGATCCGACTACGATCTTTGAGTTCAGAATGCCGCCTTTTATGAATGGGTATAAGAACTGTCTTGTGCTGTCTGTTGTGTCTTTTGGAGAGAAGTCTGATATCTTTTCATCGCCGTATGGGAGTTCTAATGCATATGCGTAACTTTTTATGTTGTAATATTTTGCAAGCGCGCCGCTGATCTCTTCTCTGGTCTTTACTTCAATAAGTCCTTTTGCTTCAAGCTGTTTTATGTGGTAATATACTTTCTGCTCATGGATCTTTAGAATCTTGGCGATCTGCGCAGGGTATCTTGGTTTTTCTGCAATAGTTTTTAAGATATTCCATCTTGTTTCGTTGAGAAGCCCTTTCAGATCTTCAGGGTTAGATGTGAGGGTGATGTTTTTCTGGAAAAACTGGTCGTCTTTCTCCTTTATTAGTATTGCCATGTCATTTTCACCTATTATTAATTAGTTTATAGTAGTATTATAAATTTTATAAAGTTTTTGTATATTTTTGATCTGTTTGTAGGTTTTGAATCTGTGTTCAGTCATGGACCATTATAAATTATGTGTTAGTGGTTGTTTGTGTTTCTTAGTTAGGTTTATATGTTGATATCATGACTTCTTATGTTATGTGCGGTATTTTTGCTTATAGCGGCATAAGGAATGCTCCTGAAGTTATAGTTGAGGGTCTTAAGGCTCTGGAATATAGAGGCTATGATTCATGGGGTGTTGCAAGCCTTAGTGACGAAAATATCAATGTTGTCAAAGAAATCGGTAAAGTGAGTGAGATTGATAAGGATAGTGTGTGTTTTGATGATTCTGGTCTTGCGATAGGTCATACGAGATGGGCGACTCATGGCGGTGTAAGTACTCAGAATGCTCATCCGCATGTAAGCAATAATGGGAAAATCGCTGTCGTGCATAATGGTATTATAGAGAATTATCAGGAGCTTCGAAGGATGCTTATTGAGAGAGGTTATACTTTTAAATCTGAGACTGATACTGAGGTTATTCCTCTATTGATTGAGAATAATATGTCTAAAGGTATGGATTTTTTTGAGGCATTTATGAAGATGCTTAGATGTCTTAAAGGTAATTTTGCAATTGTTTCGTTTTTTGACGGAGAAGATTATATACTTGGGGCAAAAAGAGGTTCGCCGCTTGTTGTCGGCGTATCTGAGGATGATTATTTCCTCTCGTCTGATATTCCTGCGTTTTTGGGTTATACAAGAGATGTAGTGTTTTTGGATGATAACGAAGTTGTCAGGGTAAATAAGCATCTTAAGCTGTATTCTTTTGATGGTGAGGAGATTGTCAAGGATACTGAGCGGATTGAATGGAATGTCGAGTCTGCTGATCTGGCCGGTTATGAGCATTTTTTGGTAAAGGAGATCAGCGAGCAGCAGGATACAATTCTGCGGGCAGTTAATCAGGACGAGGTGCTTTTCAATTCATTTGTGGATATGATCAATGATGCGTATGGTGTGTTTTTTGTTGCGTGCGGAACAGCTTATCACGCTGCTCTTGCTGCATCTTATTATTTTTCCACTATTACAAAGAAACATATCAATGTAGTGCATGCGAGCGAGTTTCCAAACTATGAACATTTTCTGACTGATAAGACTCTGATGTTTTGCATATCCCAGAGTGGTGAGACTGCTGATGTGCTGGAAGCAGTCAAGGCTGCGCGGGAAAAGGGTTCAAAGGTTGTCTCTCTTGTGAATGTGGTCGGATCATCTCTTATAAGGATGTCTGATCTTTCGATGCCTATAAAATGCGGCGTGGAAAAATGCGTGCTTGCTACAAAGAGTTATACTGCTCAGCTGTCTTTGCTGATAATGCTTGCTTATTCCTGCGCCGGTCGGGAGAGTGAAGGAAGAGAAGTAATGGCTAAAGTGGCTGGTTCTATCAAGGATATTGTCAATGATGAGTATTTCCGCAAAGTTGAAGCTGTTGCGCAGAAAGTGAAAGATAAGTCTGATATGTATACTATCGGAAGAGGTTTTAATTATCCTACTGCAATGGAGGCTGCGCTTAAGGTAAAGGAAGTCTCTTATATACATGCGGAGGGGTTTCCCGGCGGCGAGATGAAGCACGGGTCTATTGCCCTAATCTCAGAAGGAACTCCATGCATGGTGTTTGTTTCTGATGATCATACAAAGCCGGAGATCATAAGCAATGCTATTGAGGTTCGTTCAAGAGGGGGTTTTATAATTGGAATAAGCCCATTTGATGATGAGTCTTTTGATGTGTGGTTTCCTGTACCGAATGTTGGGGTTGCACAGCAGGTTCTGAATGTCATACCTGCGCAGATTTTTGCGTATTATCTTGCAGTTGGTCTTGGAAAGGATCCTGATAAACCGCGCAATCTTGCAAAATCAGTTACAGTAAAGTGATGTGATTATTGGTAGTTTTCTAATTCTTTGTAAATGTCATCTATGATTGTTGTGCTGTTTAGGTAATTTCTTTCTCGTGTGGTTTGAGCGTATAAGATTCGGTAGAGTATGTCTTCATTAAAATCCTGCGGATTTATATGGGATATATATGCTTTGTTTTCTTTGAGGTATAAGACTGAGTTCCATGAGTGTCTTTCTTTTGTCCCTCCAATCTCTTCAAATACATAGACATTTTTAAGGTGTCTGTTCTCTTTTTTGAGCAGGTCAAAGACTGCTGTATTTAGGGCTGAGTATTTGTCGCAGTCTCCAAGTCCGATTTCGAAGTATCTGTCATGAGGCAATGTCCTATATCCCCATTTGAATTTTGGAATTTCTTCTTCAAAGCACTTTTTGAATTCTTTATCATCATCTACAAAATAGTACTTTATATTTTCGCAGACTATTTTTTGGGATAATTCGATTGCTTCTTTTGGGTTCATGTTTTTGATATCTTTTTTTGAATATCCTAATTTGTTTGCTGTTTCAAACACTTTGCTGCTGAATCGGTCTATGTCTTCAATATGGGGTCTGTTTTCTGATATCATGTGGAGTGCCATATCTTTTGGTATCTGATGGGTGAATTTTTCATCTCTTGGTATTTTTAAGTCTTTGAAGTCTGTGTAGATTAAGTTATCTCTATATATTTCTTTTGTGTTTCTTTCTGAGATTATTTCAGGGATATATGGTTTTAATTCTTTCTGGTCAATTATGTTGAATATGTTTTTCGGTTTGATGAAGCCTTTGTCTTTGAGTCTTTTTATGTCGGCTGGGTTGATATTATTTTTTATCAAATATTTTATTACATCTTCAAAAAAATATTCATCCTCTTGATAAATTTTAATATATTTTTCTGCAGTTTCTTTGCTGATGTTGTTTTCTATAAGTTTTATTCCTGTATAATAACTAAATGAATTGTCTTTGTGTTGTTTCAGCTCTTCTACATCGAATATTCCGTTTTTTGCCATTTCCGGAATGTGATACTTAGGTATGCCTTCGTTTATGATTTTTTCAATTTGTTTTGTGGTAATATTTGTAATAGCAAGATCTGTGCAGGAATAATTGTTAAATCCAAATTTTTGGAATTCTTCAAATTTGGTTTTTGCGGTTGATCCGTCTATGCCACTATTTTTGAGCGTGACTATGTGATTTTTGGATATGTTTCCATATTCAAGCATATCTTTTTGGGTTATATCTTTTTCTGTCAGGATTGTTGGTGAGAAGTAAGTACCTTCGTCATTGAAAATTATGCTTGGGTCTGTTGGGCAGTATGAATTTTTATTATCAGAATATGCAGTATCAAGGCAGGCTGTTGCTGTGAAATATGCTGATCCAAGAAGTGCAAGGCGTTTTATGGTTTTATTTGTGTTTTTTTTGTTCTGTATTTTATAATTGTATAGTTTTTCTATTTTTGAGTTTGTGACATCTATCCTGTTTCTTTCTATGTCTGCTTCTGTGAGTGTATTGCTCTGTCTGATCAGGTTCTTTGTGATAAAGTTGTTCTCGAAATATCTCTCAGTCATGGTGACCACTATGTTGTTATGATTGAGTAGTGTAACTTTATATGTTATTGAGTTTTTATGAAAAAAAGAATAAGAAGACTATTAAAATAATCTTTTATCTATAGATATTTCTTCTGTGACCTATTTCAATTACAATGATCATTAATTTTCCTGTACTGATATCAAGAATTACTCGATAAGATCCTACTCTTAATCTGAAATATGGTGACGAGACTAATTTTTTTAGATGGGGATGAGGTCTTATCCGACATCGTTCTAAAGCTGATATGATTCTTGTTTTATCTTCCAGATTAAGTTTTTTTAAAAACTTCTTGGCTTCTTTAGTAAAAAATAAGTCAAACATTATAAGCCAAGCTCCTTTTTGACTTCATCAAGAGAAAAAATTCTTCCTGCTTTAATGTCTGCTTCAGCTAATTTAATTCTACTTTTGGTTTCATCGGATAGTTCCATAGAATCTTCTAGTGAATCCCAAATAACTTCTTCATAAGATTCTTTATTATAGAGCTTTCGCTCTTTTAATTTAGAAAGTAATTCCTGACTAATCTGAATTGTTGTTGCTACCATAACAACTATATAAGTGACTATATATTTAAATGTTGTGTTTCTTTTGAGATTTAAAATTAATTGGATCTAAAATCTGTGATAAAATAAGTTTGCTGAGTGAAATGAAGCAGATTTATGGAATCTTAGTTTGCTATACATTCTTCACTTTCCCACTTACAATATTGACCATATTTCATACACAATTCTTTGTCTAGCTTCCTACAATGAGATTGTGGGTTCTCTCTTAAATTAGATTCAGAGTAATCTAAACAAGTACCCCTCGATTCACAACATCTATAAAAAGTGTTTATATGATAACAATCCGGGAATTTTGTGCATGGAATGTTCGTCTCTTTATAATCCTCAGGCCATCCACATTCTGGTTGGGGAATAGGTTTGCATTTGCCGGATATAACCTCATGATGTTTTAAGTTGTTACACTCTGTAATGCTTATACATTTATAGATTGATGGACAAGGGGGTGCAAAACATCTCATCGGGACTTCATATTTTAACTGAGCAAGGCAAATACAGTTAGGATTAAAATCTCCACTTATCCCACAGTTATAATAACCACTAATCAAGATAATTCCGCTTATTAAAATAATTAATCCGATTTTTATTTTAATATTCATTATAATTGAATTTATATTGTATGTTATAAATATATTTCAGCAAATCAACTGAAGTTACAAAGAGAATTAAAAATAACGCTAAATTTGAAGATTTTAGAATGTCTAAAATCAAATCACAAATATGAAATTGCTTTAAGATCCTGCTCCCATAATTTATTATTAGTAATCCTATTATAAAAAACCCTTGGTTATTTTGTCAACTTCGGTGTCTCTTATCATTCAAAGTTTCTTTGTTCGATCTTTATCTCTTGCGTTAATCTTTAACATTGTTTTATCAAATACGTCTTCAAAATCTTTTTGTTTGTTTTTAATCCTATTATAATATTCCTTTATTTTTAATTATTTGCTCAGCTTCCATATAAACCTCATCAATCGGTCTATCTGAGTCTAATAAGTGATAATTTTCAAATCTTTCTCCAAGTTTCTTATAAATCTCCAGTGCTTGTTCTGTCATTTTTATTTCATTTGGATTCATCTCTCTTTTTTCTCTTTCTTTAAATCTTTTTTTCAAAGTATCTAAAGGAGCAATTAAAATCAAAGATAAGTCCGGAGTTGGAAAAGGGATTCCAAATGGTTTTGAAATATAATCTGAAACCTGATCTAATGTTGCGCCTTGTTCTTTAAGAACCAAATATTGGTAAGTTATCGGTGTGTAAATATATCTATCCACAAGAACAATGTCTCCCTGCTTTTCAGGTAATTCTGTTTCTATCTTGTAAGATTGACTCATTGTCCAAAATAAGGATTCGGTCACCGGGGGTAATTCGCTGCTAATTATATCATCTTTCATCTGTAGTTTATCAATCAAGTTCCGAATTTGATTTCTTTCAGTTATATAATCAACTTTTACTCCCTTCTTATTCATCTCTGAGTAGACTCTTTCAAGCAAGGTTGTCTTTCCGCAAGCGGAAGGTCCGTCAAAAACAATTATCTTCTTCATTTTCTATACGTCTCCCTTAATTTTAAAGCAGTTCTCAGATTTTTGAAATTTTTATTTTTAATTGATTTGATAAATTGATTCACTAAGAAATTATTGTCATAATACTCTCTATACATCTTGTTTTTCCAGTTCTGTAAGTCTAATCTATTGAGATTGCTGTTGTCTATTGTAGGGATGCCTACAGGTTCTTCAGGAAACTTTTCTAAATCAACTGTATAGTCTTCTAATAATCCTTCATC
>DAOVWP010000093.1 GCA_030636615.1 Candidatus Nanohaloarchaea archaeon | reverse complement strand
TTTATGAGATTCTGGTTGACCCCATCATTGCATTGGATTTTTTCTGACATTTGTTACTCCTTTTACATCTCAAAATAAATACCTTGTTATATGGTAGTTACCGCATTCAAGAATCCCATCAATTCACATACTTGAAAAACTTAATTCTATTGATAATAATTATATAAACAGGGATATATATCTATTCCCAAGCTTTAGAATATATCAACTTTTTTTAAGAAGATTTATAGATTTATAATTCATATTTATAATTCAGAATATATTTATATTGGCTTATGTCAAAAATTGCATTAAGCTATCTAAATAATCTTAAATGGTGACAAAATTATGCAAAATAATGACAAAAAAATTCTTTTTACATCCGAATCTGTAACCGAAGGACATCCGGATAAAGTCGCAGATCAGATATCTGATTCAGTTCTTGATGCAATACTTACACAAGATCCGAAAGGAAGAGTCGCATGCGAGGTAATGGTAACAACAGGTCTTACCGTGGTCTCAGGTGAGATAACTACAAGCGCTTATGTAGATATCCAAAAGATTGTAAGAAATACTTTGAAAAAAATTGGTTATACTGACGATGAATTTGGTATATGCTACAAGACCTGCGGTGTTATATCATCTATTGATGAGCAGTCTCCTGATATTGCTCAGGGGGTTAACGAAGGAGATGGTATGGACAAGGAACAGGGTGCAGGCGACCAGGGTCTTATGTTCGGTTTTGCCACAAACGAAACATCAGAACTTATGCCTCTGCCAATACATCTTGCGCATAACCTCACAAAAAAACTTGCTGAAATAAGAAAAAAAAAGATTCTTGATTATCTCCGGCCTGATGGAAAAAGCCAGGTAACAGTAGAATATGAAAACGGAAAGATCAAAAGAATTGACACTATTGTCATCTCTACTCAGCACGCTCCGCATGTGAAACATTCTCAGATAGAGGAAGACGTGATTAATCATGTGATAAAAGCAGTCATACCTGAAAAGTATCTTGATGATGACACAAAATATTATATCAATCCCACAGGTAAGTTTGTGATTGGCGGACCTCACGGCGACTGTGGACTTACAGGTAGAAAAATAATTGTTGATACTTATGGTGGATACGCTCGGCATGGTGGTGGAGCATTCTCAGGAAAAGATCCATCTAAAGTTGACCGATCAGCTGCCTATGCGGCGAGATATCTTGCAAAAAATGTAGTTGCAGCAGAACTTGCAGATGTCTGTGAGATCCAGATAGCTTACGCAATCGGTGTAGCTCACCCAGTCTCTGTGCTGGTTGACACTTTCGGTACCGGAAAAATCTCTGATGAAGATATCAGCAAACTTTTGACAAAAAACTTTGATCTCAGACCAAAAGCAATAATTGAGCAGCTCGATCTTCTGAGACCGATTTACGCAAAGACTGCGGCATACGGACACTTCGGAAGAAACAATAAGGATTTCACATGGGAGAATACAGATCTTGCAGATAACCTGAGAAAAGATGCCGGACTTTAATTAGTTCCCCATCTTTTTCATAATTTTTCCAATCTCCTCAGCGATATCACTTGCAAGAAAAGTAAATCCTTTTTTCCGCTCAAGAAGTATGTCACCGGCAAGTCCGTTATAATACACAGCAAGCTTTGCAGACATCAGATCATCCCTGCTCTGGGCATAGAATCCTGCAGCAAGTCCGGCAAGAACATCGCCAGTGCCACCCTTTGTCATACCGGCATTGCCTGTATTATTATAATATGTCTCACTATTTGTGATGATTTCATCAATCATGCCTTTCAGCACAACCACATTATCACCGATTCTCTTTTTAAGTTCCTCTTTATCTTTAATCCCGGAATTCTCCATCAACATTTCAAATTCCTTTCCATGTGGTGTTATGATACTATTTTTCACCATATCTATGCTGATGACCTTTATTGCATCAGCATCAATGACGAGCGGTTTTTTAGACAACTGCACATATTTTCTAACAAAACCTGCTGATTGTTTCCCAATCCCGTTCCCTATAAGAACAACATCAAAATATTTCTCCAGCTCAAGCATTTCTTCAACATGTTCTTCTGAGAAATATTCCCCTTTTACTTTTTTCACTACAAGATTAGGTGTAAGCGCGTTTATTGCCCATCCTACTTTCTCAGGAGCGGCAACTGTTACCCAATCAACTCCTGATCTGAGAGCAGCAAGACCTGCAAGCGCGACTGCGCCGCTATATTCACTACTGCCTCCGATAACCAGAACCTCCCCACTGTCACCTTTTTTTGAATCCGGCGATCTTGTAGGAAGTACAAGTTCATCTTCACGAATAAATTTCATATAATATCTCTGGAATAACAATTTTATAAATCTCTATTGGTTTGGTGATAACAAGATGATCCCAGTGCACAGCCTTTGGTCCAGTTCTGACTGTGACGCGGAAATCATATCTCCTGATATGGGATCAAAAGTCATCTTAACTCTTTGCAAGACATACAGGCTACCAGTTATTTTATCTATATCTGGACTAAAAAATCTGGTATCTGCATCTTGTTAAAAGATTTTATCGGATAAATTCACGATAAACATAAATCAGTTTCTTAAAACAAAAACAAGCAAACGCAAGAGTTGATACTATGTAAACCGCCATCATCATCATCTGAGCTTTTGTCAGTCACATCGCATCACCTCAATTATAATTTATATACA
>DAOVWP010000120.1 GCA_030636615.1 Candidatus Nanohaloarchaea archaeon | reverse complement strand
GGTATTGCAGTAATAGCTTATGATTATAAGCTTGATAATACTCCAACCTTTGGTCAGAAGCCGGATTATAAACGGCTTGGCGAGCTTTCAAAAGAAGATGTCAAGTTAATGGTATGTGAGACAGTCCATATTGATGATGAGGAACGTACTCCTTCTGAAAAAGTTGCCCAGCTAATGGTTGCTGATGCGATTGATCGTGCCTATAGAGAAAGTTCTGCAGTTTTCATATCGACATTTGCATCACAAGTAGCAAGGCTCAAGTCTATAATCGATGCTAATAATAGCAATAGCAAGAAGAGAACTGTTGTTATACTTGGGAGATCTATGAAAGAATATCTCGGTGCGGCAGAGTTTCTTGGGATGATTGATATGAAAGAATGTATGATTGCGTCCAGAGGTAAGGAAGTTGAGAAACTGCTTGCTAAAGTGGAGCTTTCTCCAGAGAGTTATCTGGTGATATGCACAGGCAATCAGGGTGAGCATAATTCAATTCTTTCAAGAATTGCAAGAAAAGAGCTTTCGTTCCGTTTCACTAAAGAGGATCAGGTGATTTTCTCTTCTACAGTTATCCCTACACCTACAAATGTTGCTTCAAGATATGTGCTTGAGAGGAATCTTAAAAATCAGGGTGTGCGGATTCTTAAAAATGTGCATGTTTCAGGTCATGCTATGAGAGAAGATCACAGGGATCTGATAAGGATTGTGAATCCGGAATATCTTATTCCTTGTCATGGAGAGACAGAGCGACTTGCGAGTTTTGCATCTCTTGCTGAAGAAGAAGGATATGTACTTGGAAATACTGTGTTTATCCTTACTGACGGGAGATATGTAGTGTTGAAATAAGTCCGGTGTTTATTATGGATATGCTGTTTGAGATTGGGGTGATTATCTTTCTGACATTTATCCCTACTCTTGAGCTTAGAGCAAGTATACCTTATGGTATATTTTCTTCATCAATACACTGGAGTCTTGTGTTTATTGTTGCTGTTGTGGCAAACATTGTGCTTGCTCCAATAGTATATATTTTTCTGAATAAGTTTGTGCATATGTTTTTCAGGTTCAGCAAATTTCACAGGTTTTATCATAAGAATGTGGAATTGGTGCAGAATAAGATTCATAAGAATGTTGAGAAGTATGGTGAATATGGTCTTGCCTTGTTCATAGGAGTCCCTTTGCCTGGTTCAGGAGTGTATACAGGAGTTCTTGCAGGATATTGTGTCGGGCTTGATTACAAGAGGACTATGATAGCTTCTGTGTTCGGTGTACTGATTGCAGGAATTCTGGTTACTGTCATATCACTGAGCGGGAATAGTATTTTTAATATCTTTTTGAAAGGAGTATAATTATATAAAATCTTTTTGACCAACCATCTTTAATGGTGAAAGTTATGGATGATTTTTCCTGTCTTGTGAGAAAATTTGCTCTTCTGAATGCTAAGGAATATGGCGGATCGGCTAATGCCAAGGCTGTTGTTGGTAAAGTTCTTGCTGAAATGCCGGAATATAGAGAAAAGAGTAAAGAAATAATTCCTATGATATTTAAGATAGTATCTGAAGTCAACAAGATGAGTCTTTCAGATATAGAAAAAGAGATTTCTGATAAAGGTCTTAAGATGGCTGAGAAGCCAAAGAAAAGAGAAGGTCTTAAACCGCTTTTTGACGCAGAGGATGGCAAGGTTGTCATGAGATTTGAACCATCTCCATCAGGTCCACTGCATATTGGTCATGCTTTTCCTCTTGCACTGAATATAGAGTATGTTCGGATGTATAAGGGTAAGTTTATACTAAGAATATCTGATACAAATCCAGAAAATATTGATCCACAGGCATATGATCTGCTTGTTGAGGATGCAAAGTGGTTTGTGGAGGATGATCTTAAAGGATGCGGCTTTGATGTTGTTGTGCAATCGGATCGGATTGAGATGTATTATAAGGTCGCTGAGGATCTCATCAGGTGCGGTGGAGCATATATGTGTACCTGTGATGCTGAAAAGTTTAGGGAGCTTCTGAATAAGAAGGTTGCCTGTTCATGCAGGAATCGTACTGTGGATGAAAACATGGTGCGGTGGAAGAAAATGCTTGATAAGGATGGCTTTAAGGCTGGAGAAGTTGTGATGAGAGTCAAGACAGATATAGCTCACAAG
>DAOVWP010000069.1 GCA_030636615.1 Candidatus Nanohaloarchaea archaeon | reverse complement strand
TGGGATTCTTGCAAGGGACTTTTCTTTGAATTATTGATTTGTTGAGTCCTATAAAAAATTATCTAAATTCTTTGAACTTTGGTATTAATGAGAATGCTTAATTTTCTTTATCTATAAATCTTTCCTATAATAAATAATGTCTGTTATGAGATCAGTCTGCGATAGGATGTCAAAGGAGATGTTTCCGGCAGTACGAGCGCTTGTTGCAAGAGAGCTTGTAGATGTTTATGGATTTAGTCAAAGGGATGCTGCTTTCAGGATGGGTATTACACAGCCTGCAATTTCGCAGTATAGGAATAATCTTCGAGGTTCAAAGGTCAGGCTTCTAAAGGGTAATCTGAAAGTGTTTTCTTTAATTCAGGAAGCTGCAGCTGGTCTTGCAAAGTCACGGAAGAGAGATAATCGTGAGATGATTGAGAGGGATCTGTGCCGTATCTGTAAGGAGATCCGCGGACAGAATATTGCATGAACTGGGGATTATATGTTTTATCCAAAAAAGAAGTATAAGTCACATAGGAAACTTTCTGCTACAAAATATGGTAGTGTTTTAGAAACTATGCTTGAGGATGATCTTCGGTATGAGCGACGCAAGAGGGATGTGATGGTTCGAAGCATTAAGATCTCTGTTGTGTTGTTATTGGTTCTAACTCTTATGATGATGCTTGTTAATTGGTATTTTCTTGGGTGAAGGTTGTTTTTAATATTGTCTCTGTTTATTGTTTATTTTATTGGTTCTATTTTGATTTTAAATTAAGAGAACGAAGCGACGAGGTTCGGAGAACTTGTCGTTTGCTTAAATTGATTAAAGAACGACGAGGGCAGGATTTGAACCTGCACGCCCTTGCGAGCAGTAGGGTTCGAGCCTACCGCAATACCAGATTATGCGACCTCGCCCTGAAAATATATCAGATCCTGTTAAGATCAATGCCAAAGTCTTTTGGAGAGAATTTCGACGATGATTTTGAATCTTTTGATTTGTTCCCTTCAACTTTGTCCTTTACTTTGTAAATGTCATCGGAAATCTCTTTTTCCTGATCAACTTTTGTTTCTTGTTCTGAACTGTCTGTTTTTTTTAAGGATTTCTTTTCATCTTTGTCTGAAGTTTTGCTTTTCTCTTTTGTTGTATCTGATAATTCTACTTTATCAGTCGGCTCTTTCTCTTCTTCAATTGTTTCTTTAGTATTGAACTCAAGATCATATCTTGTGTGGACCTTTACATCCTGAAGGTTTTTTATCAATATCTTCTTGATTCCCTGAATGTGTCCTGCACCTACAACTACTACGACATTTTTTGAGCCCTGAGAAATTTTTATGATATTTGCGGCCATGTATCTGTTCCTTTCTTCTACAAGGATATAGTAAAGTGTTGGGAATTTATTTAAAAGGAAATTCATAGAATATTCTACAATCTTCTCATCAGGAATCTCGTTAAGATTGAATCGTATATTCTTTTTTGTCCTGCTCTCAACCATAAAACTTAAAGGTATAAATGGAAGATATAATGCAATTGTGCTGAGTATGAGATAAAGGAATAATTTGATCTTTTCTTTTCTTAGCATTGCATTGTTAAGACGGTTGAAGGTTATCTCGATTTTCTGATCAATCAGAGCTACATTTGATCCGGATTCCTTGCCATATTTTACTGCGTCAAGCATTTCCTGACCTGGCATAATACCTGTTGTTCTGGAAATATTATCCTGAATCTTTTTCAGCATCCAGTAGAATGCTTTTTGAAAAAAAGGGGCATCTATGTCTTTTATGCTGTTCTCTTCAATATTGCCTTTGAGAATCTCATATCTTTTCTTGTCCAGCTCAACACATACGAAGTCCGGATTGTTTTCTTTTATTGTCTTTTTTACAAGTTCAAGACTTTCCTTTGCAATATGTGATGTTCCGATAAGATGTATCATTTTTTAATCACAGTTTTATCTTATATGAAAAAATATTCAAATGCTTCATCAACATATCTTATCTCAATGACATCAAGACCTTCGATTGATTCGTCAATATAGGCAGGTATATAATCTGTTTGGCAATAATCTTTAAAAATTCCATAGTCATTGCAGTATTCCTTATCAATATATTCTAAAGATGTCCCCAATGGAACAAAAAGTGTTGTTGCATTGTTTTGCGCTGATCCGATCGCTTTCTCTTTTATTTTGCCTGCAGGACCAACTGAGCCGTCATGATTTATGCTTCCGGTTATCCTGACTGTTGGGTTTATTTCTTTTCCTTCTATTGCTGCTACTGTAATTATTGTAAATGCTGCTCCGGCTGAAGGTCCCTGTAGAATTGATGCGTCCGCGATAAGGTTGTATGTTATATCAACAGAATCCATTGATCTGTTTGTTATGAATGAGGCAACTTCGTATGCTGTTCTTATACTTTCCTGAGTATCGTATCGTGATAATATGTTATTCAGTGTCATAAGAACTGAGCCGTTTCCAGGTCCGATTGTCACTTCAATATAAGCAGGTATACTTGATTTTCCATCATAAGATTCATTTTCCCTGATTGCGGGAAGAATCAGTCTCAGACTTCTTGATCTGTCAAGCTCGAACGGTTCTTTTGGTTTCTCCTGTTCTTTGTTGATAAATGCGCTATATTGTGTAGGCATCTTGTTGATTGTGGTATTATTTTCTGTGTTTTCAGGTATGGAAAGAACTGTGCCAATGCAGATTCCAATTGATATGAAAATTATGACTAAAGAAAGAATTTTTAGGTATTTATAGATTGGTCTTTGATGACTTTTTTGTTTTTTTGTTGTGTTGTTATGTTCCCAGTTCATATCTTATAACACCAATTTAGTTATATTAGCGGACAGGACCACAGCAGATTGATATATACTTTAAGGTCCAGGTAGTCTCCCTACCTCCACTCTGTATCCTGTAAGCATCAATCAGCTACCTTATGGCTGCTCCCGTCAAGGCCTGACCAGATTCAATGACCAATTAATCCAACAGGGCAGAGCTTCTCCGTTCAGGAGATTATCAGGAGTTCTTAAAGATATATGCCGCTCTGCTGCTTCTCCCTATTAAAGACGATTTTAAGTAGAGAGGTCGCCTACACCCCCGGAAAAGTCCTGTCCAATTATTATGTGGCATGAATATATTTAAAAATGAAACTGAAAATTCCTGAAATGCCTGATAAATCCTTTATTATTAATTTTTATACCTTCTGATTTAAGTAGTCTTATCTTTTTTTGTGTTCCATATGCAAAACCACCTATACTACCATCTGATCTGATTACCCTGTGGCAAGGTATTTTTGGAGCAAAAGGGTTTTTATTGAGCGCGTTTCCTATTGCTCTGTAAGATCTTGGTTTTCCTATTGCTTTTGCAATCTCTTTGTATGTGGTTACTTTTCCTTTAGGTATCTGTTTTGTTGCATTGTATACTTTGTTCTTGAATTGTGTTATTTTTTCGTCCGGCATAAAATAGGATTTTTCTGACAAATCTTATAAAGATTCGACAAAACAATATGAATTATTAGGTGAATGGGCATGAGTATAAGATTTTTCGACACTATGACAAGGAAGATGCAGGATTTTAAGCCAATACGCGGTAAAAGAGTACATATCTATACTTGCGGTCAGACTGTTTATGATGACCTTCATATGGGTAATGCTCTTACTTATTGTTACTGGGATGTTCTTTCGCGTTATCTGACTTTCAGAGGTTATGATGTTTTTCATGTCCAGAATTTCACTGATGTAGGACATCTT
>DAOVWP010000099.1 GCA_030636615.1 Candidatus Nanohaloarchaea archaeon | reverse complement strand
GGCGTAATAAAAGACAAAAAATTCTGGCAGCTTGACCTGTCAAAATGTATATTCTGCGGCAGGTGCGAAGATGTCTGCCCGACAAAATGCCTCAGGCTCGGCAATGATTATGAACTCGCCTCACACAAGAAAGAGGACTTTGTTATAAAGTAGATAATCTGAAAAACAAACATTTATAAATATAAATCACTAACAAGTGACTATGACACAATTTAAAGCTAGTTTTTATAAATTAACAAAAGATGAACTTGAAAGAATAGAGTTCAGAAAACGATTCTTTGAAAAAAATCCTGACGCGCATTCCAGCAATTATTATCAGACTATAAATCTTGACCGAAGAGAACCATCTTCATCAATATGTCTAGAGAAAGACACTTTATACTTAAATTCTGCATCAATAGATGATTACTTGGCCAATAATACATTTGCAATAGATATAACTTCTCAAAGTGATGAATTGCTTGCTAGATATTTATTAGTCTATGAAGAAGATTCAGGTAAAGGAAATTTTCAATATGAAAGTTATAAAATTTCTGAACACATCAGTTTTTTAATGTCAACTCTAAGCGATAATGTCAGGCTTTATACGATAGATGATTTTAATGAAAAATAAACTAATTCTTATCCAAAATATCCTTAAGCAAAGAATTGACATAATCCATACCTGAATCATTGCAAATGACAACATCAAAGTTTCTCTTATACGCCTCAAGACTCTTCTCCTGATTCTCATTCAGGAAACCTATCTTTATGATATTATCATACTCAAAACCGCTGACCATCTTTATATCCTCAATAGAGTCACCGAGAAGTATAACATTTTTTCTGTCCTTTATCAGGTCAAAGACAGGAGTATCTCTTATTGCAGTCTCATCCTTATTTGCAGCATGAATAATCGGTTCTTTGACACCAACAGCATTCCCATCCTCATCCCAGATATAAGAATTAGATATTATGTGTATATTATCATATACAATATCTTTTTTCTCAAGATACATAGATATAGAATCGCCACCAAGCCCGTTTGATGATATGATAGCGACAGGAATATTATGGCTTCGCAAAGTAGAAAAAAATTCAGGAAGCCCATCCCTTATTTGAGCATTTCCTAAATTAACAGCATCTTCAATATTTTTCTTGTTCAGACCGGATTCTATGAGAAGATCAAAATGCTCTCTCCACCAGCTAAACATCGCTTTTTTCTTTTCATCTTCAGATATCTCAGTACCAAGCTCAATAGGACGATATTTATTGAAAAGCCCATGCGCCTTTTCCGCATAGCCAGATGTAAGGTAATTGCCATCCCTTAAGACTGATATCATTGACGGCATCTTTTTTCCATCAACATAAGCTTTCGTAAGTGTCCTGTCAAAATCAGTGACCACATGAATTGTTTGCGAACCGGCTTTAGCTATATTACTCTTCAGCGTCTCAAATCTGACCTTATCAGAAATCAATATATCATATGACATAGATATTAATTAGACAACAATAATTATAAAAATAGATACATAAAAATACAAACATGACAGAAATAACCTGGAATGACTTCGAAAAGGTTGACATCCGTGTAGGAACCATAACAAAAGCAGAAGATTTTCCGGAAGCAAGAGTTCCCGCCTACAAACTGTTGATAGATCTCGGCAAGCTGGGCATAAAAAAATCAAGCGCCCAGATAACAGCCCTCTACAGCAAAGAAGAGCTGATAGGCAAGCAGGTCATCTGCATCATAAACTTCCCGCCCAAGCAGATTGCCAACTTCATCTCAGAAGTTCTGACAACCGGTTTTTTCCAGGATAACGGTGATGTTGTACTTGCAGTTCCCGACAAGAAAACAAAGAACGGTCTTAAGCTTGCATAACACCTAAATTTTCGAATGAAACTTCCACCGTTCGCTTCGCTCACTCCGCAACAAACCACAGTATATTAAATCAATATAGGAATAAAAGTACTTTTTAAGAGTTCCTTAAGTAAAACTGTCAACTTAAGAGTGATAATAAAGGTATAACTTTAAAATATTCATTAATAATGTTTATCAATATGAATCAAGAAAAAATTTTAGAATATTTAGAACGATATGGCGAAAAAGTATGTACCATAAGATTATCCAACCCTAGAACTAGAAGCAAAGCATATCATACCAAAGAAACTGATTACCCACTCATAGCAATGGGATATATAGGCCAGAAAATTTTTAGTCAGGAAAACATTGACAATCTTAATCTTAAAGATGAATATTATACTGAAAAAGTAGAAAGAAAAGATTTGATAAATATACTAAACGTATTAGATAATACAATAATCAAAACTGATGAACAAGCAAATCTTTTTATCGACGGATTATTAAATAACATATATTCTGCAGTCAACGGGTTTGAAATTGCTTTTAACGAGACTGAAAAAGATTCAAAATTAGATATTTCTTTAATTAAAAGTTGATAAAAAGCTTGTGCTCTAAACAAAGAACAACCTTAAGCTTGCTTAGTTCTGGATACTAACACAAGTAAAAATTAATTCTCAGCCCAGCCATCCCTT
>DAOVWP010000035.1 GCA_030636615.1 Candidatus Nanohaloarchaea archaeon | reverse complement strand
GCCTGTCTGAGGAAGATGTCGCTTACAGATGATCCTATTGTATAGATATTTATCGGTCTGGTCGTGTCATCTGTTTCAATTACTGTTATGCCTGTAAGAGTTATATATTCTTCAAAATCTTCCATAGAAATCTCTGATTTTGACTGGATGTTTATAGAGGTGCCAAGAACATTTTCTGTTTTTCTTACAGTAGCAGTCTCTCCAAACATATCTTTTGCAGTTATCTCCAATTCAGCAAGATTATAGTCTGCATCTGCAACAAGGACTGATGCTTCTGTGCCGCCTTCAAAGTCAATACTCTTTTCAAGTATGTATCCTTTGGTCAAATAACTGTATCCTATTATACTGATACATAATATGAATAGTATCAGGGGGACAGTAAGCAGCTTTTTGTAATCTTTTGGCATATGTTTTGTTATCATGTCTTATCCTCAGTTGTATAATTTGTAGAATAAACTTTTTTTGAATATTTTATATTCTTATCGTATGGGTTGTTTAGTTTTAGTTCATGTCAAAAAAGCCGAGAGGTTCAAAATCCTGTTCTTTCTCTTCTTTTTTCTTCTTTTTTTCCTCTTCTTCTTCGTCAGGGATGTCGGAATCATTATGGTCTAAAGGTCCGTTTGGTCCGAATGCAGAAGGAATACTATCGCCCTGAGTGTTTTCTTTGGTCTCCTCGTTCTGGTCAGGGATGTCTTCTACTCCACTATCTTCTTTTATATTTTGTTCATTATTCTGCTCAATATTTGGTTCATTATTATTTTCATAGCCCATTGTCTTGAAGAACAGGTTTTCTGCATCATTGTTCATACCAGCGTTACTTTCCTGGGTTGTGGTGCTCGGTTCTTCAGAAGGACTATCGTCATATGATGGTGTCTCTTCCACCGCTTCAGTTGTTTCATTGCTGAAAGGGGACGTATCCTGTCCTGTTTCAAAATTATTTGTATTATTGTTATTATTATCGTCTGTACTATAATTATTGTCGTCCTGTGTTACAGGCGCCTCAATTTGGGTTGATTCTTCTTCAGCATTATTGTCTATTGCAAATGACGGAATCTCTGAGCGCTTTTTTTCAAGATCCTCATTGTATCTGTCTTCTTCTTCAGAAGTGTCTGTGTTTTGATCCTGTACTTGATTGTTTATCCCTTGCTGGTAAATTGAACTGTATCCCTCTTCTTCCTGTGGTTTTTCTATACCATTCTCTTGGTTAAGATCTTTAACTGTAGCCCTTTCGTCGTTAAGCGCCTTTACCCTGTTTTCATATTCTGTCTGAAACAGTCTTGCCCGTTCTCTTATCTTTTCTATTTTTTTATCATCTGCAGTTTTGAGAGCATTTCTTCCGATGAATGAACTTTTCAGTTCTGCTCTTTTCTCTTCAGTTCCTGCTGCCTGTCCACTTGATACTCCTTGTAGTTCTGCTGCGGCTGTGTGAAAATATTTTTCATCAAGTTCAACTTCAAACCTTTTTGGTTTTGTTGTTTTCATCTTTCTTCTTAGTTTCTTCAGTTTAATCGATTCTTCTCTTTCTGCATTTCCGTTACTATTATTATCATCATCAAAATTTTCATCAAACAGCTGGTCAAATCTTGCATCTTCTTTATTTTTCCCACTGGATCGATATTTCCTTGTCTGTTCCATCTGATTGCGTCTGTTTTCTATATGATTCTTTCTTGTTTTTCTTTCTCCTTCTGTATAATATTGAACATATCGCTTGCCTCTTTTGTATTTTGGTATGTATATCCTGTATAGTACTACGGAGAGAATTATGATAAGAACTACGAGCGTTATGAAAATATCCAGCATCATAATAATCTTAATTATGTATTTTAATATTTAATAGTTTGTGTGCTTTTCAATAAGGTTTATTGCAGCTTTGATGTTTTTTGCTTCATGGATATGAATTTCTGTCCCAGCTGTAAGGTATCCGAAGAGTTTTTCCGCGCAAATCAACTGAGGAATCAGGTCTTTCTCAATAGAGTGTCCGCTGAATTCAAGCATTTCCGGGTTGCACGCAAATATTGGAGATAAGACAATATTGCTTTTTATTATACTGCTTTTCTGTGAAAACGCAGTTATCTTTTCACCTTCTATCAGGGCGGCCCCCTTCTCTTTCGGGTTTTGTGATGATGTCAGGGTTATTGTCATCGCGGCGCTGTTTTTGATATGATAATCCCATAGTTTCTTTATATCTGTTGTAAATATGATGTCTCCGTAGATTATGAGAAATGCTGAGCTGAGTTGGTCTTTTGCTTTTTTGAGCGAGTCAAGCGTGCCTTTTGAATTTTTGTCAGTAATATATTCTATCTTTACCCCATACTTTTTACCGTTACCTATAACTCTGAAAATATCTGCAAGGATATTGTTTTCAGCAATTATCAGGATTCTTGTAAATCCACTAACCTTAAGGAGATCAATCTGGTGTTCTATAAGGTGCTTGTTGCCAATCTTTACAAGCGGCCTGTATGCGGGAATCTCTTTAATGTAGTTCCTTTTTTCTGCTCCTCCGAGAAGTATTACAGCTGTCCTGCTGCTGCTGAGAGAACGGCGGATGAGATGTTCAAATGCATCAGATCGGTTTTTGATCTTTATACCGTCTACTAGTGCTTCTACATCATCAAGAATCTTTTTTGTTATGGTGAGGGACACTTTTACTTTTGGCATAATCTATAATTTTGTGAGTGATTTATTTATGTGTATCTGTAAGGTAAGATAAAGTAGGACAAAGGTAAGATATATAATCATATATTCTCTTATATGTGTCTATGAAGCTTCAAAAAACAGTTTTGGTTACAGGCGGTGCCGGTTTTATCGGTAGTCACCTATGCCGGAAGTTGCTGAAAAATGGTTGTGATGTAGTGTGCGTAGATAATTTTTATACCGGTCAAAAGAGAAATATAGAAGATCTTCTTGACAACCATCATTTTGAGATGATCAGGCACGATATAGTGAATCCGCTTATGATTGAAGTGGATGAGATATATAATCTTGCATGCCCGGCGTCGCCGGTCCATTATCAATATAATCCGATAAAGACTATAAAAATCGGCACGGTCGGGATAGTGAATATGCTTGGTCTTGCGAAAAGGGTTGGCGCAAAGATATTGCAGGCATCTACATCTGAGGTATATGGCGACCCTGCTGTACACCCACAGGTTGAAGAATACTGGGGGCATGTTAATCCTATTGGTATACGAAGCTGTTATGATGAGAGCAAAAGGGTTGCCGAGTCAATGATGATGGCGTATTACAGGCAGCATGGGATGGATATCAGGATTGCGAGAATATTCAATACTTTCGGGCCGAACATGGCTGTGAATGACGGGCGAGTGGTGTCGAACTTTATAGTGCAGGCATTAAGGGGTGAAGATATAACCATATATGGTGAAGGGGATCAGACCAGATCTTTCTGTTATGTGGATGATATGGTGGACGGCCTGATAAGATTGATGGAGATGGATAAGTTTGCAGGGCCGATAAATATGGGTAATCCGTCAGAGAATACAATTATTGATTTGGCGAAATTGGTTGTAAAACTTACAGGTTCCAAATCTAAACTGATTAGAAAGCCGCTGCCTGAAGATGATCCTGTGCAAAGATGTCCTGATATTTCAAAAGCGAAGAAATATCTTGAATGGAGTCCAAAAGTCAAACTGGAAGACGGGCTTGAAAAGACAATCGAATATTTCAGGGGGATTATTTAGTGAAAGGTGAGCATAGTATGGATATTTATGAGATGAATCTGCAATTCATACACTTTATTAATACAAATTTAAAGATTATATTATCACTTAAGTAGTGTTTTTGGTGGAATAAGATATGAAAATTACGGTAATCGGTTCAGGGTATGTCGGTCTTGTCGCAGGGGCATGTCTTGCGGACTTTGGGAATGATGTAATCTGTCTTGATGTTGATGAAGATAAAATAAAGATGCTTAATGAGGGCAAGATTCCTATATATGAGCCGGGACTCAGAGAGATAATCGAGCGTAATATGAGAGAGAACCGGCTTGTGTTTACGACTGATAAAATCAAGGCAATAAGAGAGTCGAAGGCGATTTTTATCGCAGTCGGCACACCAGAAGGAGAAGATCATCGGGCTGATCTGCGGTTTGTGAAATCTGTTGCGAAAGATATAGGAAACTATATGGAAGATTATAAGCTGATCATCAACAAGAGTACAGTTCCTGTCGGTACAGGGGATCTTGTTGCGAATGTTGTTATGGAGAACCAGAACAACCCTGTTGATTTTGATGTAGTATCTAATCCTGAATTTTTGCGGGAAGGAACAGCAATAAAGGATTTTACCAATCCTGACAGGATTGTTGTCGGATGCGCAAATGGGGGGGCCAGAGAACTTATGGAAGAGCTGTATTCCGGAATTATCAGGGTCGGAAAGCCTATAATGTTTACAGATGTGCACAGCGCGGAGATAATAAAATATGCTTCTAATGCTATGCTTGCCACAAGGATATCTTTTATGAATATGATTGCACAGCTTTGTGAAAAAGTCGGCGGTGATGTGAAAGAGGTCGCAAAAGGTATTGGGCTTGATTCAAGGATTGGTCCAAAATTTCTCCAGGCAGGCGCAGGGTATGGCGGTTCATGTTTTCCTAAAGATGTGGAAGCTCTGAAGATGGTTCTTGATGATAAGGGTTGTGATTCGTCAATACTTTCAGCCGTCGGTAAGATAAACGAGAATCAGAAAGCATCTCTTGTGCCAAAGCTTGTGGATATTGCGGGAGATATCCGCGGGAAGAGCGTTGCGGTATGGGGGCTTGCATTTAAACCAAAGACTGATGATATGAGAGAAGCACCATCAATTGTTGCAGTAAAGCAGTTGTTTGATATGGGTGTGGATGTACGCGCCTTTGATCCGGAAGCAAAGGGTGTGGCGAAAAGGATATTTGAAGAAGGGAAAATCACTTTCTGCGATACACCGTATGATGCAGTTGATGGCGCCGATGCGCTTATAATTGTCACAGAGTGGAATGAGTTCAGATCAATTGATCTGAAGAAAGTGAAAGAGCTGATGAGAGACAATAAAATTGTTGACGGAAGAAATGTGTATGCTCATGCAAAGATGAAAGAGGAAGGATTTGATTATGTTTCTGTCGGAAGGAGAGGATAAGATATGAAGATAATACTACCAGTTGCAGGAAAAGGTACTCGGTTGAGACCACATACCTTTTCAAAGCCAAAGTCGCTTATGAGTGTTGCAGGGAAAACAGTCCTTTCACATATTATCGAGTCGCTTTTGAAGATAAATGGTGCTGAATTTATCTTTATTGTTGATGAGAAGGGGGATGTGATAAAGGATTTTGTGAACAAAAAATATGATATCGATGCAGAATATGTTGTCCAATCAGAGCAGTTAGGACCTTCGCATGCTGTTTGGCTTGCAAAGGATTTTGTGAAAGATGGTGATGATGTTCTTGTGGTGTTCAATGATACGATTGCTGTTACAGATTATTCGAAGATAACCGAGCAGTGCGAAGACTGGGATGGGATGATATATGTATGCAGGACAAGTGATCCGCAACGTTTTGGTATAGTGGATAGGGATGAAGATAAGAGCATAAAAAGGATTGTGGAAAAACCAAAAGAGTATATAGGAGACCTTGCTGTTGTCGGGGCATATTATTTCAAGGACGGTCCTGCGTTTATGGAAGCATGTGACGAGATGATCAAAAAAGAGCAGATTGAGAGGGGTGAATATTATATGAATTTTCCTATATATAGCCTGATTAAGAATGGCGCAAAGTTTCGGGCAAAGATGGTTGATCTGTGGCTGGATTGTGGGAAGCCAGAGACACTTCTTGAGACAAATAAAGGTCTTCTTGCAATGAACTGCATAACTAAAGGGGTGCAATTTCTCAATGATTCACTTATATTTCCTCCAGTCTATATTGCTGAATCTGCTATTGTAAGGAATTCTCTTATCGGTCCGAATGTGTCAATTGGTGAAGGAGTAAATGTAAGTGATTGTAAGATTACCAACTCTATTGTTGATGATGGCGCAATTCTTGAAGGAATTAATCTTGGAGATAGCATTATCGGGCAGAATGCTTCTGCTTTAGGGAATGCAAGGCGGCTTAATATAGGAGATCATTCTGTGGTTGATTTCAGAAAATAAGTTAATTGTTTGTGGTAGTCAGATGAATGTTTGTGATGTGCTAATTGTTGGCGGAGGCCCTGTAGGGAGTTACCTTGCGGCAAAGCTTGCGAAAAATTCTGTTTCTGTGATTCTTATCGATAAGAAAAAAGAGGTAGGTAAGAAGGCCTGTTCAGGTCTTGTCAGCACAAGGATAAATGATTTTATATCTCTTGACAGTGGATTGATACTTAACAGGATTAAGGGCGCAAAGTTCAATTCAGCCAATAGTTCTTTTGATCTGCTGGATAGTAAGGTCAGGGCGTATGTGGTTGATAGGGTAAAGTTTGATCAGTCTCTTCTCAGGTCTGCTGTGTCGAAAGGTGTGAGATTTTTTGGAGACACATGTTACAAGTCGCATGAGAATTGTGATGGAGGTGTTGTTGTTGCGACAGATAATGGTTTTTTCAAGTGCAAAGTAGTTGTTGGCGCAGATGGCGCAGGGTCGCAAGTTCGGATGAATGCCGGGCTTTGTCGCGGTATGAAACAGGTAAATGGCATAATCGGGCATTTTGATATTGACGGAGCTCAGAGCGATTATGTTGAACTTTTTTATGATAAGAGTATTGTGAAGGATTTTTTTGCGTGGAAAATCCCACGAGGAAATGATGTGGAAAT
>DAOVWP010000039.1 GCA_030636615.1 Candidatus Nanohaloarchaea archaeon | reverse complement strand
CCGCTCTCAAAAGAAGAGACAATTGATTTGATCAAAAAAAGGATATCTATTATGGGCGGAACTGGTCTTGAACCTTTCACCCTTGACGCAGCGCTTGAGATATACAATCACACAGGTGGTTTTCCAAGAGAGATCCTCAAGATGTGCAACAACCTGATCGATAAAGCGGCAGAAAAGAACGAAAAGATAATAGATCTGACTCTCATGGAAAAAGATATTCACCACTCAACTCCACAAAAAAAAGAAAAAATAAAAATTGATGAGCTGACTGACAAACAGAAAGATATAATACAGCTCATATCTGACAGAGACCCTATGACCCCTGGAGAGATAATAAAAAACATACCGATAGATGATTACAAAAGCAGTATGCACGCGCTTAGAGGGATCAACAACATCCTGAAACGTCTTGTAGACATGAAATTCCTGACAAGAGAAAAGAGAGGCAAGACTTATGTATACAATATAACTCCTGAAGTTAAGACGATCCTTGTCAAGGCATGAAAATCCAACTAGTCAAACTCAGATTTTAATCTAAGATAAACTTTCTTTGTAAATTCAATAACTTTTTCCGCATATTCTTTATCAAGCCGTTTCCCATAATAAAGAATACCATTTCTAAAATATCTTAATTGGTTCAGAAATAGTACTTCTTTTTCATTGCAACTCATATTTCTTGCAAATGACACTTCTGCTTCATGTGCCCCTAGCCCTCTGCTGGCATATCCCTCTGAATACAGTCTTGCTCTTATCAAGAACATTATAATATCATAGCAGTATTCAACATAATCATTTGCATTTGCATCCTTGACACCAATTTTTTCCAGATTTTCATCTAATGAATCGTTTTTTCTTTCAGATTCAAGAATTAGGCTTTTTGCTCGCTCTTTATCAACTGTAACTTTCCTTATAACCCCTTCTTTTATAAATTCTTCAAAAGCCTTAACATACTTCACAATTCAACACATCCATGCAATAAAATGCCGTTTAGAATATTATTTCTCAAATGTTTATGTATATCTTTCCAGGAATTATAGAAATTCACATTTATTTTCCTGTTAAGCATCTTTTCATATTTCTCAAATTTAAGCAGTTTATCCTTTCTTTCTATGACTGCTATATCTATATCAGATGTATTTGAATCTTCTCCCCTACAATAACTTCCAAACAGCATAATAGTTCCGCCAGGAAGCACTTCTTCCAGGTAATCAGACAGTCCGGATAAGTAGATATTTTTCAGATTTTCAACTCTTTTTAACTCTCTTGCTCTTTGTTCGTCGCAGTTAAAAGAGATAAAATTGATTGTCTTCGTCTTTTCAAGTTTAATAAGATTATTATCTTTTAATTTATGTATTGAATTAGAAACTGCTGTCGGAGATACTTTCAGTATTATTGCTATCTCTCTCTGGCTTAGTCTTTCTCCAGCCCTGAGACATAATAAAGAGAAAATCTCCTGTTCAAGTACTGTAAAGTTAAGTTTATATATATCCATATTACTTTACATGTATAAAGTTAACTTTATATGTTTTTCGTTCTAAAATAAACAATAACTATAATATATATAAACACAACAAATGATTCATATGTACACAGACCTTCTTCTTATAAGCCTGAAAGCAGCATTCAAGATCTCACTCATAATATTTTTCCTGATGATCATCTCAGAGTATCTCGTGACAAGATACAAAGACCAGATCATAAGATTAATGCTAAAGAACAAAAGGACAGGCTATATCCTCTCATCCCTGTTTGGAACACTTCCCGGCTGCACAGGAGTCTTTGCAATGGACTCATTATATATGGCAGGATACCTTAGTTTCGGCGGCATAATTGCTGCCATGGTTGCAACTATGGGGGACGAGACCTT
Organism: Candidatus Nanohaloarchaea archaeon; assembly: GCA_030636615.1. Taxonomy (GTDB): domain Archaea; phylum EX4484-52; class EX4484-52; order EX4484-52; family GLR71; genus DAOVWP01. The sequence continues at coordinate 4,039 of DAOVWP010000039.1, read as the reverse complement.
TCTGTTGATCTCACTGGCAGCCAACGGAACAATTTCTATGGATACAATCATCATGTTGATATCTTCAATGTTCGTACTTGGTATAATAGCGGGATTCCTTGCAGATATTGCAGTAAAGAAAACAGGTCTGAAACTACACCGGACTTGTGAGATAAAGGTCCACAAGAAATACTGCAAAAGCGAGTTCAACCTTAAACACTTTGCGACAGAGCATATCTACAAGCACATAATAAAAAAACACATGCCAAACATTTTCATCTGGATAGCTATCGCTGTCTTTATGATAGAGATGATCAACAGCAACATCCAGATAACAGAATTCCTATCAACCGGGACAAGCATGATATACATCCTTCTTGCCGCTTCAATCATAGCAATCCTGCCGATCTCCGGCCCGAACATAATCATACTTACTATGTTTGCAACAGGCTTGGTTCCATTTTCAGTGCTTCTGGCAAACTCACTTATACAGGATGGTCACGGCCTTCTTCCAATTCTCGGATATTCTGTAAGCGACGCGCTAAAGATAAAACTGTTCAACTTCATATTTGGACTAACAATCGGTCTGATTCTCCTATTGCTTGGATTTTAAACCGATGCTTAAACAACCTTTATAAATTTAAGACAACAAATTCACAACATATAATAATATTAAATGGTGCAGAATAATGGAAACTATAATCAGAGGAGAAGAATTAATTAATAAGACAATTATAAGCGAGCAGACCGGAAGGACTTTCGGAAATGTCGGAGACATCACATTTCTAACAGACACAGGCGAGCTGATGAATGTGCTTCTTGTAAACGCTACAGCCCACACAAAAGACCTTGACCTTCAGCAGGACGAAAGCGGAAGATACATGATACCTTTCTCAGCAATCAAATCTGTCGGCGATTTTGTTATTGTAACAGAAAAAGAAATTTTCTAAAAACAGATCCTAAACAATCTGTTTTATCTATTTATAGTGATTAGTCACAACTATTTTCTGACATGGTCGAAAATCTTCTGATAGACATAACGATTTGCATCATTGCCGCAACCCTTGTCGCATACATTGCAAAAGGACTTAAGCAACAGCTTATCCCTGCCTATATAATTTCCGGACTCATTATCGGACCTCTTGGACTCAGATTAATTACAGACAGCACAGCAATCACTCACATCTCTGAACTGGGCGTCGCCTTCCTTCTTTTCCTTGTCGGCATGGAAATCAATTTCAGCAAGCTGAAAAGCATTGGCAATTTCGCGCTCTTCGGAGGGACTGCTCAACTTATTTCAACATTTATAATCGGTTATTTTTTTGCCTCAATCCTTGGAATGAGCAATATTGAAGCAATATATATAGGAATAATCATCTGTTTCAGCAGTACGATGGTTGTCCTGAAACTTCTCTCGGACAGGCGCGAACTTGACAACATGAGAGGCAGACTATCCCTTGGTATACTTCTCCTTCAGGACATCGGTGTCATAATAGCACTTGCTCTGCTTATGAACATAGGCAACTTCACAATAGGAAATCTTTCATACACTTTCATAAACTGCCTCGCCATCTGCGCAATAGGTTTCATACTAAAGAAAACATTATTTCCTAAACTTTTCAAAAAGATAGCAAAAACACCTGAGCTGATGTTTTTGACAGCGCTTTCAGTATGTTTCGGTTTTATCGCTCTTGCAGACATTGCAGGAATCCCAATCAGCATCGGGGCATTCATAGCAGGAATCAGCCTGACAGCTTATCCCTATGATCTCCAGATAATCAGTCAGGTGACATCACTCAAAAATTTCTTTGCAACATTGTTTTTCGTATCTCTTGGTCTGATGATAACAACCCTCTCAATACTTTCAAACCCAATACTTATAGTGATGCTCACATTCCTTGTAATATTTGTAAAACCGCTTATACTGCTTATAATAACCAAATCATTTGGTTATGATCTCAGATCATCATTCCTGACAGCCATAGGGTTGGGACAGATAAGCGAATTCTCTCTGATAATTGCAGCAATCGGTGTATCCACAGGTGTAGTCAGCTCATCATTCTTTTCAATTGTAGCTATCATCGCGCTGATCTCTCTTACCACCACGCCATATTTTATACAATACGGCCACAACCTGTTTGACAAATTCTCTAAATACATGATAATCTTTGAAAAGGTTGGTCATGGAAGGATGAAAAAGACGCTTGAAAAGCTTCCGGAAGAACATCTGAAAGATCATATAATCCTTGCCGGATATGATATAATGGGAACAGGCATATACAACGAGTTGATGAAGCAGGGCAAAAAAGTTATTGTCCTTGACTATAATCCTGAAGTTATTGATCGTCTGATAGAAAATAATCAGCTCACAATATATGGTGATGTAAAGCATGTTGAGATTCTTAATCGGATGAACATAAACAAGGCCAAGCTTGTGATATCTACAATACCAAGCCTTGACGACAACATGTTTCTTTACAACGAGGTAAGGCACAGGAACAAGACCGTACCTGTCATGATAACTGTCAAGACGATCGAGGAAGCTTTGCAGGCATATGACAAAGGTGTTGACTATGTAATTCTGCCTGAGCTCTTGAGCAGGGAAAAGATCACCCAGAACCTTCAGCATATATTAAGTTCTCCCGAATCTCTCAGGAGCCATCTTGAGCGTTCAAAAAGAAAATATGTCAAGACTCTTGAGAAAGAGATGGAAGAAAAGATCCTTGCAGAGTACGAGCCAGAGTATCTTAAGCACCTTGAGCGCACTATGGACGACAAAGACATAGAGAAGCGGATCAAGATGACCAATCATTCCAAGGATTGATGTTTTGGATAGTCTTCTAATTTCATAAGTTTAACAATTCAAATGTGTGAAACTTTTATAAAGATAATTTTAATTTTAATCTAATAAGGTAAATAAAATGAGTCTATTAAATAAATTATTTGGAAAAGATTCAAAAATGAATCTATCACAACCATTATTTTTTGCTAAACAATTTTTACAGAGTGATTATGATAGAGAAATCGATGAGGGAATGTCATCTGGAATGAGAAGGTATGCAACTTTGGATGTAACAAAGCTCTCTAAAAAACAAGTTAAACAAACGATTCTGAGATTAGTAGAAGATGCAGAAGATTTTAATTTATGTAAACTTATACAAGTAGCTGGTTTTAATAAAAAAGATAAACGTTATTTAACAGTTAGTGGAGAATCACATGCATTATTTAAGGAATCTGCCAGAGACTTAATGTTAGATAGGATAAAACATGTTGCAGGCAAATTACCAGTTAAATATCTAGACACACATGTAACACCACCTACTCAGGAAGAACAATATAAACCAACTAATTTAGGTAAGTATGGAAGCACAGGATCTCCAAGTTTAGATATTCCACAACATCCTGATGCACAAAAGCTAAGAGATCAAGGAAAAATAAGGTAATTAGGGCAGCTCACCCATTATTTTCATTCTGAAGAGTTCTATTTTGATATAGTTATATACTGTTATATGCTGTTGAAAAAGTATATACTTTTTACACAAGTCATGTAATTTTAGTATATAAAAAAATTACATATTTACTAAATTTAGTTTCTTTTTATCTAGTCGAATTCGACCAGTTTAGAACTGATATGTGAAGCAATATTTTTGTTCTGTCTCCAAGACTTTGTGTATAAAATCTTAAATTTCTGCTACTTTATACACACTATCCTGACTTTCTACACAGAATTTATGATTTATCCCCAATTCGTGTATTTCTTCTATGTAAACACAGCTATTATTAAAAAAGACGCAAAGATAATTTATAACAAAAGATAATATTCAGTTAGTATTCCTACAAAAATAGCAAAAACAACAGATATAAATCTAGAAACATACAAAGTAAAGTTCATAGTCATGATTCCAGCAAAATTTAATGAAAAACCTGAACTAAAAATTGAAGAGCTTTCAAAACAGTTCTTGAGAGACATACTTCTCGCATCAGGATACGACAACGATAAACCAGTTATAGATTTCAAAGACGATCAGCTTACAGAGACAGCTGTGTTTGAGATATCCGT
>DAOVWP010000112.1 GCA_030636615.1 Candidatus Nanohaloarchaea archaeon | reverse complement strand
TGGTTATATTTCTAGATGTCCACAGGGAACAGTCTGATAAAAACCTGAACAAGAGAAACCTTAAAGAAGGTAGGAAAAATAAAAACGACATCCATGAAGGAGATATGAGCTATATGGACAAGGTTCGTCAGATGTATCTTGAATATGGAAAAGCAAACGGCTGGGTTATACTTGACTGTATGGATCATCATACCAAAGAGATGAAAGGTATTCTGGAAATACAAGAGATGATCATCGACACAATCAAAACTCTTCATTCTTCTTGATAGCAATAGGCGATCCGCCTGCATGCCAGCTCATCCTCGGTCTTATTTTTATAGGAACAATCCGTTCTGAGTTATCATCAAGTATAATTGCAGACCCTTTAAGCCGCGGCAACCGGTCAAAATAATCAGATATTCCATATTTCATATAATTCTGCATAATCTCAGACAATGAATCCAGATCCTTTGAAGATGTAAGCCTGTGTGAGATGACAAGATCTGCCTGTGATACTGCTTCCTGATGAAGTTTGTTTGGCATTTGCGTTGCAAGGATAAGTGATACTCCCGGTTCACGCCCGATCTTTACCCACTGCAGCAACGGGAGTGATGCAGCAGTCATACCATCTCTTGGCAGGAACTGGTGCGCCTCATCAATCAGCATCCATGTGATCGGCATATGTCCCTTTCCGTTTGCTCCCTCCATCACCTCAGATTCTTCCATACGCCGCGCTTTTATCCTTTCGTCAAGAATTTTGCGCGCAAGCAGTCCGATAACAAGCGACTTGACACTCCATCCTCCTGACGCTTGTGTAAAATGTGAAACATCTATGACTGCCATTTTACCTGGTCTGACAATCTGGTGTATATCAAGACCATGTTCTGAGAAAAGCCCCCAATCTTTTGCAACTATAAACCGGTTTATCAGTCCGTCTTTTGCAGATCCGGAAAACTCCTGCTTCTTGATATATTTGATTATATCATCTATTGAATATTCCTTGTCGCCGATTTCCTCATACAACTCTCTCATGGCTTTTTGCAGTACAATACCCATTTCACTGTCAAGCTCAAGATTGAATGATAATGCCCAGTCATCAGTATTGAGATAGTTAGGTTTTATGGAAAAAGTTGCATCATAAGCAATATTATTTTCCTTGAAGGTCTGCTCATGTCCTTCCGGTATCATGACAGTTATATCAAATCCCTGTGGTTTAAGACCCCATTCAGCAAGTAATTTTGCATCATTACTGTTAGGTGTCTTCATACTCCAGTATATTCCCATCGTATCAATTATCACACCAGACATATTATTTCTTATATCATCTTCGAGAAGCATGATCTCTTCAGCAATTGTTCCCATTGAATATGATTTACCCTGTCCTCGTTTACCGAATAACCCGATTATATGAGGTCTTGAAAGATCAATCTTGACAGGGTTTGTAAGATGTGCCTCTTGTTTTTCGCCCACAATCTGTTTGGCTATTGTCCCCATACCTGCTTCTCCGAACTTGTTCAGGTCTGAGTGATCCCTGCCGATAAGGATGTGGTTTAATTCGCTCATAGAACATAATTGCAAAGGATTAGGATATATACTTATACTAATAGCCGCTTAGAAGAAAGGATTATCCTTTCAGGCAAATTATTATAAATCTGGACATCAAATTGGTACTATGTCAAGAACACAAAATATTATCTCATTTCTGGAAGATCAAAAAAAGATGGAAAACCTTCTTGAACTTCTAAGCAGGCACAAGTTCGACCTTGACCTTGATTTTAAGGATGAGCAGATAAAATTTGAGAACCTCAACCTGACACTTAATGGGAACCTGAAAATAAAGATTAGCGGTGAAAGACTTGATAAAAGCTCAGCTTAACATTGATGGTAAGAATCTCATCAACTCAACCATAACCGACGAAGAGATCTGTGTAGGTGTAAAGAACATGACTGCAGTTCTTACAAATCCTCTTCTTGTAAAGGTCGGTCTGAACATGAAACCTATCATATCTTCATCAGGATCAAGAAAATTAAGGTTTGAGAAATCTATGTTTAGCCAGATTTTCGGATAAGACATTTGGATTTTACAGCACAAACATCATCATAAGCCCCAAGGCAATTATTACTCCCCAGTAAACTTTATCCCATGCAAACACTTTTGTCCCGTCAAGAGGACCGAAAGGTATCATATTGAACAGTCCGAGAAACACATTCACATAATATATTGATCCTGCAAGAGATGATATGCCTGATATTGCCATAAATGGTATCATAAGCGCAGCCATTGCAAAATTAG
>DAOVWP010000102.1 GCA_030636615.1 Candidatus Nanohaloarchaea archaeon | reverse complement strand
TCATCATCTCCTAATCTATCAACAAAAAGAGTGATTGGATGAGATGCACAGTTTTTTTCAATTACTTTTGGACCATAATGCGTAAATTCTCTTGATCTTTCATTTGAAAAAACATCAATTTGTCCTAATTTATAGCTTGCAGCCTGACCTTCGTCAATTAATCCCTCTTCTCTTAAAAGTGCGGTAAATTCATCATTGGTTCTTCCAGGACAGCTGGCGTATATTTGAGCAATTCCACCTGCAACCGTATCAATATGAGGCTCAGCATATCCAAAATCATAAGCGCATTTTTCTGTTATGACATTGCCATGATGATAATCTGTTCCATCAACTTTATGCACTCTTTTATGTTCTAAACTCGAACCAGGTGTACCAAAAGAAGTAATTGCATGTTCTTCAGCATAAGACATAACTTCTGCAAGATTCTTTTCATTTATATCAGGAAATATTTTATAGAATTCAGCAGATGCCTCTCGGTCTAACAAGATTAATCCTAGAGTTTGTTTATTTTCGTTACAAAAAGTGGATGCCCAATCCACAACCAATACTCTTGATGTTAATGTCATTAGGAATTTATGATTGATTAAACTTTATAAAACTTTTATGTATTGACCACCAATATATTACAACACGATTAAAAACCGTTAAATTCATTATTATACAAACATATATATTGATAATTAATCAATTAATATCTATGAAAAATCCCAAAAAACAATCCATAAATCTCATAATTATATTGCTGTCAATAGTTCTGTTCTCCGGGTGTGTCAATACACAGGAAAACCAAGCATCTTCAGATGAATACATCATAGATCAAAGTGATTTTGTTGAAGGAAACGAGTTAATCAAAGATATACCAAGATCAGAATTGAACGAAGAGGAAATTGCAGGTCTTGTTCTGATGCGTGAGGAAGAAAAACTGGCAAGAGATGTTTATAATACTCTTGGAGAAAAATGGGGGACAAAAATATTTACCAATATAGCAAAATCAGAACAGACCCATACGGACGCAATAAAAGTGCTTTTAGATCGTTACAATATAGAGGATCCGGTTAAAGATGACAGTATTGGAGTCTTTACTTCTCCTGAATTAGATGAATTGTATAAAAATTTAGTAAAACAGGGTGGCTCATCTCTTTTGGATGCATTGATAGTGGGAGCAATCGTTGAAGATCTTGATATTAAAGATCTTAATGAGCTTTCGGCAAAAACTGATAATGCAGACATTATAACAACATATAATAATCTCAATAAGGGGTCTCGCAACCATTTACGTGCCTATGTAGGACAGATTAAAGATAATGACGGATCTTATTCTCCACAATATATTTCTCAGGCAGAGTTTAATGCCATTATTTCTTCGGCGCAGGAAAAAGGGCAAGTGAACTAGAATTTATTAAAGAATGCCACGAGATACTGCATCAAAAAGAAAAACATTTAAAGTTCATTCCTTAAGTGTGATGTATGGTTGTAGATTACAGAGCTATTTGGAAAATATTAGGTGGCAAATTCAAGGATGGCTCCGCAGATATAGATTCAATAAGTGCTGACAAATACTATGACGAAGTTTTATGCATACTCGGCTGCAAGGAGAATGAAGATACAGGCTCTATTGAAAATTTGTCAATAAACATGATGGTTGGTAATAAAGTGATGCCGTCTTGTGAGATAAACTTCAATCTTTATTATCATGAGACCAAGCATGCGGACAATCCTGTCAGGGTTGAAGCAGCAATATCAGAAGCCATAACACAATATGGCAGGGAAATAAAAAGCGAATTAACCCATGTCAGCAATGAGTATGCAATTGTCTGTATGAATTTTGAAACCGAAGAGGATGCAAAAATGTTACATAATCTGATAACAGAAAAGTATTCTGAATTAGACGAGATATATGGGTTCATTGATAGGAATCTATAAGATATGATTTATATTCTGGGTGGTCTCAACCGCCCGAACTCCACGTTCGCTTGTCATCATTCGAAGAACATAACACACCAGAGTTAAACTCAATAAATTTGAAGTCCTAAAACTAACAGGGACCTTTGTTTTCATCGAGACTCTTCCACGATTACATCATCGATATAGGCCTTGTCGCCGATATACAGAGCTACGCGTCCATCCATAAGGGGATTGTTAGTATCAGTATAGTCTATTTCCAGTTTATCATCAACATAGACCTTTATGTTGTTGCCTTTCAGTTCTATACTTATCTCATAAAACGTATCTGGGGCAAAAGTATAGTCTTTAACTTCAAAGTCTATCCTCGGATGAATATCTTTACTTAAGATAAGCTGATTATTAAAAACAGAAATAGCATAGGCACCCACAGACCCAGACCGTACAGACAGCTCCACCACTCCTTGCTCAACTCTAACCTTTGACCTGAACGTATAGTCTGTCCATATCTGTTCACCAAAGGAAGTATAGGCATAGTCAGCATCATCCTTTTTAGACAACACACTATCTGCAATAGACCATCTGGGATCCAGATCCCAACTGG
>DAOVWP010000083.1 GCA_030636615.1 Candidatus Nanohaloarchaea archaeon | reverse complement strand
GTTGTTATAGAATTGAAACGGGGTAAAGGTTCTCATAAAGTTGTTGGTCAAATCCAAAAATATATGGCGTGGATCAATGAAAATAAGGATTTGGCACAAGATAAGCAAGTTAGAGGGATAATTGTAGTTAAAGAACATGATAAAGGACTTGAATATGCAACTAAAGGTTCAAAATACCCAATAGAGATAAAACTATTTGGACAAGAACCACCAACAGAAGAAAATATAAAATATTGTACTAATTGTGGAAAACAACTTCCAAAATCTGCTAAGTTTTGTGATAAATGTGGTAAAGATGTTTGGTTATAAAACCAAAGCAATCACCATATATTTTTAGCGACCCTAAACCGACTTCTTCAGTTGCTTCGTAATCTAAATCTTCAACTTATACTCAAAAATATAAGAGTAACTATATTGTCTTACTTCATTACACTCAAATTTTTTGTTATTTTTTTAAAGAACATTGAAGAGTTTTGGACTTCGGTTGAATGAAATATTTTAAAATATCTGACCTGAAATCTCCGCGGTTTATTGCTTAAGATGAATGATAAGACCTTTTCTATAAAACTTATTGGAAGCCTCACACTCTAGTATATGAAGGATATCACAGATTGAATCTTCTAAAAAAACAATTTTTAAATAGTTCGGCATATATTTAATATCTGTGGTGGTTATATGGTCTTAAAAGAAAAGATGCAGTTTCCAGTGTTTGTAGAAAAAGATGAAGATGGTTTTTTCGTTGCTGAATGTCCAATTCTTGAAGGTTGTTTTACACAGGGAAAAACTTTAGATGAGGCACTGAAAAACATAGAGGAAGTTATTGGATTATGCATAGAAGAAAAAAGAGATGAAGTTATGTCTCAGATACAAAAAGTGCAAGACTTCGGATTTCATACTGTGGCGATTGATGTATGAAGCTTCCTGTTCTTTCTGGTAAAGAAATAATAAGGCGTTTTGAAAAGTTAGACTACCAAGTTGTGCGACAAAAAGGAAGTCATATTAGAATGATACACAAGAATGATAATTCAAAAGCATCCATAACAATACCATTTCATCAGACAGTAGGTAGAGGACTTTTGAGGAAGATATTGAAACAAGCCGAGATTTCTGTAAATGAGTTTAATTGTGTAAATTAAATATACAAAACTTACTCTAATTTATGATCCAAACTCTAATCTATACACTATATTTTTCTCATCCGATCGAGCTCACAGCACCGAGTATAAGTCCTCCGAAGAGACCATTAACGAGCGCAAGTACTACTGTATATACAATAACTCCCACAATTAGCAGACGCCATGTGATCATCCTTTCCTCAATCGGGTTATCACCAGAATTGATCCTTGTGATAAACTTTCCCAGAAGGACTAGGATAAACACGACATAAATCCCGACCACTGCCTGCAGGAACCATGGATCAACTGCTGATTCGGTAGGAAGCATCCCCTCAAGCGGATTTGAACCTCCTATAGCGCTCCCTTCAGATTCTTCCATCAACTCATTCATTGCTCCGGTAATGCTAAGCATCATAGTCATGATGACTTGGGCTGTTGCGACTACAACCCCTGATATCACTGGAAGAAGCATAAACGCCTGGAACTTCATAGAACTTACAGAATCTGACAGCAGATCCTCAATCTTTTCCTGCGTAGTCCTGATCTGCCTAAGATATTCAGATATGACAAGCATAGTATTTGCTGCAGCTTTTGTACCTTTTGATAATGTTTCTGTAAGAGATCTCATAATGGTTTTTACCAGTTTTGATGGATAATAATTCAATGCCCCGTATTCAGGATCAAATAATGATTGTTTAAAAGTCATGTTAAGATTATTCATATTTTTTGCCGATACTCTGTACAGGTTGGATATCTCCATCTTTTTAGTATCGTCTGCTGCTTTTATCAATGCCAACTCAAGCGGTGTCCCTCCGCTAAGCCTGTTGCCAAGCGAGAACAACGCCATTTCAAATTCACTATCTATATCGTTCAGCTCATTTATGATCTTTATTTTCTGTATGCTTGTCAGATAATAATATACAATAAAACCTGTGGCAACGCCCCAGATTATAAACATGCTGTGAAATATCGGTGAAGATAACATGTATATCTCTCTGCCGCCAAAAGTAAAACTTACAAAAATTCCAAGTGCAAATATTATAAGAGATGCCAGTACTGCAAATGGCCACACAACAATATTCCTATTCCCTAATTTATAACAATTCATCTGTCCTGCATCAGGATGGTTTGTTATATCTATAGCGCTTTTTGTAGTTGGTCGTTTTTCCATGATGCTTTTCATGAAATAATATACAATTATTGGCAGCATAATATCATATCCTATGAGCAGGTATCCTGCAACATTAGGCATACTGTCTCCCATAAATGTCGTGACAAGCGGAAAGATTATCATCCCCATGACTGGTAGCATAATACCAAGTCCCTGGATAACAGTAATAGGCATTTTAAGATCTCTTGCATAATGTTTCATCTTATCGTCGGTTCCTCTTAATATAAACTCCATTGCCTTGTCGAGCAGATTCTCACATCTTATTGGATTAGCCTCATGCATAGACGACCTTATCAACTCAATTGCATCAACAAATTCCCTGTTATAATCCTTCCACACCATGACATAATCAGCAAGAGCATCATCCAGACTGCTTATTTTCCCGTTTTCAACATCCCACAACAATTTTTTCAGATCATCCGAAAATTTCCCGGAAGTATTTTCCACAGCAAACCTGATTGCGCCTTCAAGATTAGGTCTGTTTTTCAGAAAGACTATAATATATAAGACTCCTATTACAAGATCTCCCCCGCACTTTATCCTTACTACAGTTGCCCTATTCTGTGGATATCGAAAAATTAAGAATCCTATAATAGGACCTAAAATCAGCATAATTGTCCTTATACCGCTGGGTAGAACCCTCTGGCTGATTGGGTTTGGACCCATAGCCATATTCTTAGCACAAAGATAAACCACATCACCGGATTCATCCACACCGGT
>DAOVWP010000129.1 GCA_030636615.1 Candidatus Nanohaloarchaea archaeon | reverse complement strand
GGTAAATGCGATGTAACTCTTGACATAAGATTCCTGCCAGATCAAAATTCAAAGACCATAAAAGAAGAACTTGATAATATAGCCAAGACTTGTGGAAAGTTTGAATCAGATATAGAAATCTCAATTAATCCAATAATTATTGAGCATGACTCAAAAATAATCAAAGTTATTCAAAAAGCTACAGAAAAAATCAATAACATAACAGCAAAAACTAGGTCAATCGGCGGAGGAACAGTATCAAAAGACCTTGTGAAACACAACATAATCTCAGTTGGTTTCGGTTGTGGTAACCATGACATGTTTCACGTGGCAAACGAATCTGCAGACATAGATGAACTTGAACAGTTCTCAAAAGTGATAGAGCAGATTGTACTGGATTTTTAATTATCACGAGCTAAACAACTTTGCATTCTCTTTCACATAATCTGCAGCGCCATCAATCTTTACTATCGAGTGCATTGATCCACCCTCATCATCATCCCTTCTTGGGATTATATGCACATGCATATGCGACACTACCTGACCTGCTGGCGCATGGTTATTGAACCCGACATTTGCCGCAGGTATCTTCAACTTTTTCAGGACTTCCCTGTATACCTTGTTGACACCGGAGAATAATTTCCCGCTATACTCAGGACTCATGTCTTCAAAATGCTCAATATGTCTTTTAGGTATTACTATGGTATGCCCATCGCTACATGGTTCTATATCAAGGAACGCAAGCACATCATCATTTTCAAATACTTTGTGGCATGGTATTTCCCCTTTGACAATCTTGCAGAAAACACAGTTATCCATATAACTCACTCAAACATATTTTATCCGCAGATCATATAAATCTTCACTATAGCTTCCTGTACTTATGCAGTCTGTTAATGCCTGTGGCAATCCCAAGCATAATGAACATGATAATTGAAAGGAACAGGAAAATATAGTTGTATGACAGGAACAATAGTATCACTGCGCCAATGATCTTACCTATCAGGGCACCCATATCGGCTGAAGATTTAAACGGCCCGTAATATTTTTCACTCCTGCTGAGCGGGACAATACTGAAGAAATAGATATCTCTCATCGGCTCAAGAAACATCATACCGAAACTCCCAAGGGCAAACAGAGCCATGACATAATAGACATTTCCCATAAAGTGATTTATCAGCGCAATACATCCAAGTATAAGATATGCAATGATATAGAAATTATGAAAGTTCTCATTATTCACTGATTTGCCTATCTTGTACTCAAACATAACTAGAGGAACAGCGATTGAGCACAGGAAAATCCCTACCCATGTATATTCAAGTCCGCTCCCTATGATATAGAGCGGCATATAGATAAACATCACTGCCCACCAGATACTGCTTGATCCGCATAAGATATACATCCTTACAAACTGCCTGTTTGAAAAAAACGATTTGACATTCCTGAAAAAATCCTGATCAATTTCTTTAGGTTTTCTGATTCTTCTAACATTCATAGACCTCAGCATAAAAAACGCCATCATCATGAATATGGCGGACAACATAAACACTCTGTTGATTCCATACTGGTTGGATATGAAACCTCCAAGCAGCGGTCCTGCCAGCCATCCAATATTGACAAGGGTTGATATAAGTCCCTCATTCCTGTTAAGCTCTTTCATCTTTGACTCGTCGCGCACAAGTATGCCGAGACTTATGTTTCTCATGACATAGAACACAGTAACAAATAACGATATCGCAAGCACAGCATAATAATTTTCCACAATAGCAAACATAAAATACGCTGTCATGGCAGCAATCATTGAATACCCGAGAAGTTTTTTCTCATCATACTTCTCAATTATAGGAACGAGCAGAAAATATGATATGACTGCCGCAAGCGAGAATCCGCTTACAATGAATCCGACATATGCCGGGTTGTTGACAAAACTGTTCAG
>DAOVWP010000024.1 GCA_030636615.1 Candidatus Nanohaloarchaea archaeon | reverse complement strand
AAGCTATAAAAAGTTTTTTGATATATTTTACTTATCTATATGGGGCGATGGTGTAACCTGGCAGCATAGTGGGCTCCAGATCAATAATCTGGAGCGATGAGAGCAACATCGCTCAATGATATGAAAACATAAGTGCAGAGGAGATACCTTCTGATCGGGGTTCAAATCCTCGTCGCCCCACCAAAATTTAACAAAAAACCAGCTAAATGCGACTGTGGTCTAACCTGGTTATGACATCAGCCTTCCAAGCTGACTATCCGGGTTCAAATCCCGGTGGTCGCATTTTTAACACAATCTAACAAAAGATATAACATCTTAAGATAACATATATAAAAATTCCTATCCTCTTTTAATTACTATGAGCCATTAGTCTAGCCTGGCTATGACGTCGCCTTGACGTGGCGAAGGTCCCCGGTTCAAATCCGGGATGGCTCACCAAATGCTCCTGTAGTGTAGTCCGGTCAATCATTCGGGACTCTCACTCCCGTGACCCGGGTTCAAATCCCGGCAGGAGTACTTTTTCTTTTTTTAAACAATCAAAATAGCATTATTGTATAGGTATTTAAAGTTAATTTTATACACCCAACTTACTAGTAGTAACAATTAAAAACACTTGATGTGGTGATAACATCATGAATTTTGGTGAATATTTAACTGATTTCTTGATAAGACCAGCAAAAGATGTAACTATATACTATCCTGGTCTCCACAGAAGCATTACTGGTTATGAAATAGACTTTCGCAGGATTATTGATGAAATGAAATCAAAAGATTCCACACTTGATATTCAGACATCAGGTATAACTCTAGATAGTATATATAACAACCCATCATATGAAGGAAACAGGATAAAGGACTTCAACAGGATTGAAGTAAAAGATCTCCATGACATTAACTATAATCACACTGAAAAAGATATCCTATATCTACCGCAACCAGAAAGATGGAAACAATACTTTGACAGCAACATTTCTTCCAGCATAAAAAACATCGTAAACAAGATAAAATCAGGTGGAATCATATTAACAGACTCACGATTATCTAAAGAACACCAGGATTACCTATACAACATCATCCTACGTGACACCAATGCCTTGGACATACAAAAAGTAACCAGCAAAAAACACGGAGACTTCGTTGTCATAAAAACATAATTTAAAGACAAAATATCAAAAAAAACTAAAAATTAATAAAACTACTACTAAAAATAAAATTGTTAAATTATGCGAGGGTCAGATAGTCTGGTCAATTCTGCTAGGTTGAGGGCCTAGTCGGTTAGTCCGTGCGTGAGTTCAAATCTCACCCTTCGCACCAATTTTTTATCATCTAACAGATTCAAATTTATAGCAGTTGTGTCTAAGCATAAGCGAAGATGCACTGTTGAGATTGGCAACAATAGCTCAAACAATCTAGTAGTGTATCTGAGCGTCAAGCGAAGATGCACTGTTGATCGACCTGACTGCAGGTCGGTTCTGAATCATCACCCTTCGCACCAATTCTTAATAATTGCTAATTACCTTCTCGCATAAACATCTACAAAACCACATCAAAGCTCCAAAAGACTTATAAATGTTAGACACTTAAAAACAATAATATTTTATACAGATTAAAGAGGTAGACGACATGGAATTTTGCGATAAATGCGGAACTTTGATGAGACCAGTAAAAGAAGACAATACGACAATACTTAAATGTCCAAATTGTAATTACCAATCAAAAAACAACAATATAAACCAGAAAATCTCCTCAAAGATAAAACACAACCCTCTTGAGGCAACAATTCCTGTTTTCGATAAGAAAACTGCAACTCTGCCCATTATGAAACATACCTGTCCTGAATGCAATAATAGTACTGTATTTTGGTGGACAAGACAGACAAGATCATCAGATGAACCAGAAACAAGATTCTATAAATGTACAAAATGCAACCACACATGGAGAGAATACAGCTGAAACTAAAATTTACCTTTAAATTTAGAAAGAAGCTTCTGCATTTTTTTCTCATCCATTTCTCCTTCACCCAGACCTTTCAACTTTTTCATCTGCTTAAACATCTTTTTAGTCTTCTTAAAATTAGCATACAATTCCCGAACAGAGTCCATTGACTTACCCGAACCTTTTGCAATCCTCTCGAAACGCGACCTTTTTGAATCCTTAAACAGATCAGGACTTTTCTTTTCCACCTTAGTCATAGAATCAATTATAATTTTCCACTCTTTCATCTTATCCTGCTGGACTTCAAGAGAACCTTTAGGAATCTTCATCTTATTTCCGAATGGCAGCATATCCATAATCTTTTGCAGAGAACCCATCTTATTAACTGCTTCAAGCTGTGCATAGAATGTCTCGAAGTTCATGTCACCTGACTGGAGCAGATCCATCGCATCCTGCGGATCCATTGCTTCTTTAGCCTTCTCAAGAAGCGACTCCAGATCACCCATACCAAGAATTCGTGAAACAAACCTGACAGGATCATACAATTCAAGATCATCAACCTTCTCTCCCATACCAATAAATCTTATCTTAACATCAGCCACATGACACGCAGACAATATACCTCCCGCTTTTGCAGAAGAATCCATCTTTGTAACTACAACACCGCTAAGTCCGACAAGCTTATTGAACTCCTCAGCCTGGCTCTGTGCAGCCTGACCAATATCTGCAGACATCACGAGAAACTTTTCATCCGCATTCAACACCTTATCAATCTTCTTCAACTCATCAGACAGTTCTGAATCAAGAGCAGATCTCCCGGCAGAATCAACTATGACGACATCCTTATCAGCAAACAGATTCATTCCTTTTTTGACAATCTTAACAGGATTTTTCTCTTTCTCAATACCAAATACATCTATCTTAGACTTTTTAGCACTCTGTTGAAGCTGTTTCAGAGCAGCAGGTCTCCATGTATCACACCCGATCACACCCACTGTAAAACCCTTTGATTTATAGAAATGCGCAATCTTTATAGAAGAAGTAGTCTTACCTGAACCAAACAGACCAAGCATAAGTATTCTCTGCTTTCCAGTACTGATCTCCACTTTCTCTTTACCGAGAAACTGCACAAGCTCCTCATAGACAATATTGACTACATATTCCCTTTTGGTCAGACCGCTTGGAACTTTATCTGACAAAGCCTTTTCCTCAATCCTCTTTGAAAGTTCAAACACAAGCTTAACATTTACATCAGACTGGATAAGAGATCTCTGCAGATCCTTCACAAGATCCTTTATAGCTTTCTTATTCACTCCTCCTGAAGTAAACTTAGACAACGATTCCTTAAGACTTTCAAACATATGAATAAATCAACTCAAAATTTTATATAACTTAACAGAAAACAGACCAATAGAAAATACCCTACCTATTTCTTATTCGAAGAACATATATAAAGACATCAACACTTTTAAAAATATTTATTACCAATTACAATTTCAGAATGACAACCCACAACACAAAAGCAGATCTTATACTTGAAGACGGATCTATTTTCTCGGGAATTTCATTTGGATCACAGACACCAAAATCAGGCGAAGTTGTTTTCAACACAGGCATGGTCGGCTACCCTGAATCTCTCACAGATCCATCATACAAAGGACAGATATTAGTTCTTACATATCCTTTGATAGGAAACTACGGAATCCCTTCACAGACAAAAGACAAACACAACATAATGGAACATTTTGAATCAGAAAAGATCCATATACAAGGACTCATTATCAACGACTATTCTGAAAAACACAGTCACTGGAACGCAGAAAAATCACTGTCAGACTGGCTCATAGAACATAACATCCCTGCAATCTCAGGCATAGACACAAGAGCGCTTACAAAAAAACTGAGAGAAAAAGGCACAATGCTTGGAAAGATTAAGATAAAAGACAAAGAAACCGAATTCTACAACCCGGATAAGATTAATCTGGTAGAAAAAGTAAGCTGTAAAGAGATTATACGATACGGAAACAGTAAAACAAAGATAGTTCTCATCGATTGTGGAGTGAAACACAACATTATCAGATGTTTCCTCAAAAGAGATATACAAATCATAAGAGTTCCATGGGACTTCGATCCGCAGGACCTTAAAGAAGATTTTGACGCAGTTTTCATATCAAACGGACCGGGAGATCCTGCTCAATGCAAATCAACAATAAAAAACCTGAAAAATCTGATAAAAAGTGATAAGAATATCCCTATATTTGGAATATGTCTCGGGAACCAACTTCTTGCACTGGCTTCAGGGACAAAGACCTACAAACTCAAATACGGTCACAGGAGCCAGAACCAGCCATGCACGGATCTCAAAACAAACAGATCATATATAACTTCACAGAACCACGGGTTTGCAATAAACGAAAAATATCTTGGAAAAGAGTGGGAGGTCTGGTTCAAAAACATAAACGACGGAACAGTTGAAGGCATAAGACACAAGAAAAGACCAATCATCTCAGTCCAGTTCCACCCAGAGGCAAACTGCGGCCCGACAGATACAGAATACATATTCGACGACTTCATTAAAATGATAGAGGATGCAGGAAAATGAAAAATATCAAAAAAGTACTGCTTCTTGGAAGCGGCGCATTAAAGATAGGTCAGGCAGGAGAATTCGACTACTCAGGAAATCAGGCAATAAAAGCTATGAAAGAAGAGAAGATTGAAATCATACTTGTCAACCCGAACATTGCAACAATCCAGACAGACAAGGGTATGGCCAGCAGGATCTACTTCCTCCCTGTAACTCCTTACTTTGTCGAAAAGATAATAGAAAAAGAAAGACCTGACGGAATCCTATTATCATTCGGCGGACAGACCGCGCTTAACTGCGGGGTAGAGCTATACAAAAAAGGAATACTCAGCAAATACAAGATAAAAGTGCTTGGAACCCCGGTCGAGACTATCATAAACACAGAAGACCGTGACCTCTTTGTTAAAAAACTCGACGAAATCGGTATCAAAACACCTGTCGGCATTGCTACAAAGAATACAGAAGATGCATTAGCTGCCGCTGAAAAGATAGGATACCCTGTAATGATCCGCTCAGCATTCGCGCTTGGCGGCATGGGCAGTGGCATGGCAAAAAACAAAAGAGACCTTAAAAACCTGCTCATAAAAGCCTTTTCTTACTCAAATCAGATCTTAATCGAAAAATATCTTGGAGGATGGAAAGAGATAGAATATGAAGTAGTAAGAGACGAGTTTGATAATTGCATAACTGTCTGTAACATGGAAAACTTTGATCCTCTTGGTATTCATACAGGAGAAAGCATAGTAATCGCACCATCCCAGACCCTCACTAACTCAGAATATCACAAACTAAGAGAGATTGCAATAAAAACCATAAGACACCTTGGAATCATAGGCGAGTGCAACATCCAGTACGCCCTAAACCCTGAAAACGAAGATTACCGGGTAATAGAAGTTAACGCGCGCCTCTCAAGATCATCAGCTCTGGCTTCAAAAGCAACAGGATACCCTCTTGCATTCATCGCTGCCAAACTGGCTATAGGAAAAGCATTGCCTGATCTGAAAAACAACATAACCAAAAGCACATCAGCTTTCTTCGAACCTGCGCTTGATTATGTCGTTGTAAAAATTCCAAGATGGGATCTGAAAAAATTCAAAAATGTATCAAAATATCTCGGAAGCGAGATGAAAAGTGTAGGAGAAGTTATGTCTATCGGGAGAAGTTTCGAAGAAGTCATCCAGAAAGCAATAAGAATGCTGGACATCAACATGAACGGATTTATATGCAACACTATAAAATTCAAAGATATTGAACATGAACTCAAAAACCCGACAGACATGAGAATCTATGCAATAGCGCAGGCCTTTGATGAAAACAAGAGCATAGACTGGATCTATGAAAAGACAATGATAGATAAATGGTTCCTCTACAAACTCAAAAATATTCACAATATGAAAAAATCACTAAAAGATAACACAATAGACTCTCTGCTTGAAGCTAAGAAAATGGGTTTCTCTGATACACAGATTGCAATCATAAAAGATACAACAACAAAAAAGATTAGAGAACTCCGCTGCAAACATGGCATAACACCTTATGTAAAACAGATAGACACTCTGGCAGGCGAGTTTCCCGCAAAGACAAACTATCTTTATCTTACATATCATGGAACAGAACATGATATTATTTTCAACAACAAAGAAACACCATCAGTAATTATTCTTGGAAGCGGACCATACAGGATCGGCTCCTCTGTTGAGTTTGACTGGTGCTGCGTAACGACAGCCAAGGCAGTCAAGAAGATGAAACATGAGACAATTATGATAAACTGCAACCCTGAAACAGTATCAACTGATTACGACGAATGCGACAGACTATATTTTGAAGAACTAAGCTTTGAGCGTGTACAGGACATATACGAACTGGAGAACCCGAAAGGTATAATCCTTTCCATGGGCGGACAGATCCCAAACAACCTTGCGCTTGAATGTCATATGAATGGCCTAAACATCCTTGGAACAGACCCATTGAACATCGACAGGGCAGAAGACCGCAACAAATTTTCAAGCCTTCTTGACAATAAAGGCATTATGCAACCGGAATGGAGAGAACTCACAAGCACAGATCAAATCAGAAAGTTTGCCAAAAAAGTAGATTATCCTCTCCTTATAAGACCATCCTATGTCCTAAGCGGCGCTGCGATGAACATTGTCAACTCAGAAAAAGAGATGGAAAGATTTATGAAAGAAGCTATCAGGATCAACCCAAAACACCCAGTAGTGATATCAAAATTCATACAGAACGCAAAAGAGATAGAATTTGATGCAGTAGCAAGGAACGGAAAGATAATAATCTATGCAATCAGCGAACATGTAGAAAATGCAGGAATACACAGTGGAGATGCTACTATGGTCTTCCCTGCCCCAAGATTATACTGGGAGACACAGAGAAAGATAAGAAGAATATCTGAAAGTATAGCAGAATCCCTTAACATAACAGGACCTTTCAACATACAATTCATTGCAAAAGATAACGAAGTAATGGTAATCGAATGCAACCTCAGGGCCTCAAGAAGCTTCCCCTTTGTATCAAAAGTCCTCAATCACAACCTGATAGAACTTGCAACAAAAGCAATCCTTGGTATCAAGGTAAAAAAAGTTGGAATAGATATAAACTTCCTTGACCATGTCGGCATCAAAGCATCGCAGTTCTCATTTTCAAGACTTAAAGGCGCTGACCCTCTGCCATCAGTAGAGATGGCATCAACAGGAGAAGTCGGGTGCTTTGGAGAAGATGTATTTGAAGCGCTCATAAAATCAGTAATATCTACAGGCATGAAACTTCCTGAAAAAAACATCCTGATATCAGTAAGTGAAGACAAAAACCTTTACAAACTTCTTGATGGCACAAAAATGCTCAAAGAGATGGGATACACCATATATACTACTGCACATACAAGAGACTTTTTCAACAAACACCATCTAAAAACCACCTTGCTCCACAAGATCAGAGAAAAGAAAACACCATCTGTTATTGATTATATGCTAAAAAAGAAACTTGACCTTATAATCAGTATACCTAAAGACAACAGAACTGCAAAAAATGACGATGACAATGTAGCAATAAGACAGATGGCAGTAACCCTTTCAATTCCCCAGATAACAAACACACAACTCGCAAATATGTTCATAAAAGCCATATCAAAGAAAAAAATGGAAGACCTCAAGATAAAATCATGGGATGAATATACAATAAAATCATGATACTATACTAAAAAAATCATAATCTCCTTTATAATCTTCCTTTCTTATGACAACATTACCCACATCTGATCCATCAGGACCTTTCCACAGAAGATTAATCATTTCATGAACTTTATCATCCTCTCCCTCAAAAAGCGTCTCAACAGAGTTATTTTCATAATCGTTCCTGACCCAACCCTTAAGATCTAAAGCTTTAGCATTATCAAGCACAAACTTCCTGAAAAACACATTTTGCACTTTGCCATGCACAACAGCGACAACTCTTTTTTTCACCATTGATATAATTGTAAGAATCAGATTATATTGTTTACTACATCATCTATATCAAAAATCTTAAAATCATTGTATTCCTGACCGGTCCCAAGGAAATATATAGGTTTCCTTACCATATAAGTAAGCGTCAGAGCCGCTCCACCTTTATTATCAACATCCCACTTAGAAAGAACAAAACCATCAAGCTTTACCTTGGAAAACATCTTTGCCTGCTCAACCACATCATTCCCGGCAATTGATTCAACAACAAGTATGCACAGATCTGGTTTGATTACCCTTACAATCTTTTCCAGTTCAGATAAAAGATTAGAATCCTGATGATTCCTTCCGGCAGTGTCAGCCAGTACAACATCCACATTTTTT
>DAOVWP010000127.1 GCA_030636615.1 Candidatus Nanohaloarchaea archaeon | reverse complement strand
GAAGAATTAAAAAACATAGATACATCTACAAACAGAATCTTCAGTCCAATTACATTCTATGCATACACAGCTGAAAATTACGCTCCAATTATTGAAAAGTTGTTCAGGAAAATAGAAACCATATACGACGATAGAATCATATCTCACGAAAGAATGAAAGAGATTTAGACAACAAAACTCACAAATCTAATCAAAAAACACATTTTTCTCACCTAATCAACATGCAATTCAATAAGAGACCAGCCGGACAATATCAGAGACAGCATCATCAAGAACATCACCGGATCCAGGAGCCGAAAAACAAAAAGAACTGATATGGTCAAGCTTATGCATATTAGAAAAATAAGCCAGTGCCTGATTCAACACCCTTCTTGAATTAATCACTTTTCCGCCGCCGACAACAAGAATAGTTAATTTATATCTTATTCAGTTCATTTTCAAGCACATCAATCTCAGGTAGCCTATTCTTAAGGTTAGTAGGTAATACGGTCCTATATGATGCTATGCTCATAGGTTTATTTGTATCTCTTAATGCATACTCGGCAATTACACGATTTTTTGTTTTACAGAGGATTAATCCAATACTTGGATTATCATCCTTATTGCACAACGATTCATCAATTGCAGAAAGATAAAAATTCATCTTTCCAGCATATTCAGGTTTAAATTGACCGGTCTTTATTTCAAGGACAAGATAACATCTAAGAGGTATATGGTAAAATAACAGGTCAATATAATAATCCTGTCCTCCAATCTTCAGATTATATTGGCTTCCTACAAAAGAAAAGCCCATACCAAGTTCCAGAAGAAATGCGCGTATGTTCTCTATCAAGGTCATCTCAAGTTCTCGTTCACTAATATTTTCTTTCATTCCTAAAAAATCGAAAGTGTATGTGTCCTTCATAAGTTCATGCGCAAGGTCTGACTGTGGTTGTGGTAATGTTTTCTTAAAGTTGCTTAATGCATTTGTTTTTTGTCTATATAGATCAGTTTCAATCTGGTGGAGCATAACATTACGGCTCCACCCATACAACGCCGTCTGTTTTATATACCATTCCCTTTCATCTTTATCTTTGACAGTATCCAATAGACGGATATTATGGCTCCATGATATTTGTGCAACAAGCTGTTGCACTATATCTTTTTCAGGATATGCAAGAGCAAGTGCGCGCATGTATTTAAGATTTCTTATTGAAAATCCTTTTGTTTCAGGAAATGTCTTTTGAAGATCTCCGGACAATAGCTCAATGACCTTTGTTCCCCATCCATCATTTTTCTGTCTTTCTATAATACTCTTCCCTATGTGCCAATAAAGCATTATCAATTCATAATTTACAGACATGATGGCTTTTGCTCTTGCTTGTCTGATACGTTCTTTCATATCTTTAAGAAAATGTATGTAATCTTTTGGCAATACATTATTTTCCATAAGACATACACCTTATGGTATTTTTAGATCTGGTATCTGAATATAACTTAGTGACTTATGCATGTGGTTAATTCAAAAAATCAATATCTAAATATTTATCCACAGTGCCTCTTGATTAAAAGCCAAATAACAATACGATGAACATCTAAAGACTTCATTTCCAGTTGACTACAATCTGTAGCCAACTCGCATCATTCTTATTTTATAGCAAACCAATGAAACTCCCAATCGCAACAAACTACGGCATCAAACCCAAACAGAAATAAAAATATAAAACATCACAAAAAGACAGAACATTCAGGTGTCCACGCCGGCGCACACACCGCAATAAATTCCAGGTCACAAGTGCCATGCGCAAATATCTGATGCTTCTCCAAAGGCGAGATAAATACAGTATCACCGGATTTGACAGGATATTTCTTGCCGTCCACAACAATCTCACCATCGCCCTTCAATATGCAATATGTCTCTTCAGCCTCAGGATGATAATGCAGGAGAGACGAACATCCAGGAGGAATCACAACATGGGCAACACTGTG
>DAOVWP010000057.1 GCA_030636615.1 Candidatus Nanohaloarchaea archaeon | reverse complement strand
TGAGGTCTATCTTGTTTTTTATAATATCTCCAAGAGTCATAGGTTTGTCGTCCACATTTTTTTCTTCGTCTGGTTTGTTTACTTCACCTGAGTCTACAAGAGCCTTAAGTTTTATTTCCATTGATCTTTCCAGTAATCTGATTGTCTTTTCGTCAGGTGTTATCTGTTCGTGTTCAATCTTTTGAAGATATCTTGAGGATATGTTTATTTTTCTTGCGAGATCTTCAATTGTGAGGTTCATGCTTTCTCTTTTGTGTCTTATTGTGGCGCCGTAGGCGTCAATCAACTCATAAGTCTTTTTAAGAATGCTTGTGTTTGGGTTGTTTCTTGTGCTAAAGCTTTGGATTGTTCTTATATCTATATCTTTTGAGGTATCAGGAACGCATTGATAACAGGCATCTATTGTCGCTCCTTCTTCTTTGACAGACCTTGTCTTTTTTTCTTTTCCGCATAATTCACATAGTCCCATATAAATCATCCTGAAATAAATTATTAATGGTATATATCTTATTTTTTAGAATGGATTAATAAATAGTTCTACAATAAATGATTTTCATGTCCTCTTCTGAACATATAGTGAAGCTTCGGCAGACTTATAACATCATTGCTGATGATTTCAGTTGTACAAGGAAGGATTGCTGGAAAGAATGTATTGATTTTATTGAAGATATTGGGAAGAAACAGAGTGTTCTTGATTTAGGATGTGGAAATGGTCGGAATCTTATTACTGCTATGAAAAAGTCTGAATTTTGTGTGGGTTTGGATTTTTCATTGGGTTTTTTGAAGATAATAAGGGGTAAAAAAGGGGATGTTCCTCTTGTTGCAGGGGAATTTTTGCATCTTCCGTTTTCTGAAGGTTCTTTTGATGTTGTGCTTTTCATGGCAGCTCTTCACCATCTGCCTGAAGAGTCGCAGCGTCTGATAGCAATTGAGGAAATGGCTAGAGTTATGCGCAGTGGTGCTGTTGCTTTAGTGTCTGTGTGGGCGCATGAGCAGGAGAAGTATGAAGATGGTGCACAGGATGTGGATGTGATGTGGAGGAAGAAATTTCCCCGTTTTTATCATCTTTTTAAGAAAGGTGAACTTGAGAATCTTGTGTCGTCTGTCGATTCTCTGAAGATTGTTGATTCTTTTCGTTCGGGCAACAATTATTTTGTTAAGATTTGTAAAAGAAAGGTTTAAATAATTAATTGTAGACTTATTATTACTTATAAATGGTATCTTGTGATTTGCATGTTCAAAGAAAGTAAGGAAAAAGTGAAATATAAGCTTGATGAAATTTATCAGGTTTATGGCTCTAAATTATTTGGCGATTGTCTAGAAAATGTGAGACATGTTTCTGATAAGATATTGTATCAGATTTATTCTGATAAGAGTAATGAGGGATTACATGGAAACAGTTCTGGAAGTATTGTTTTTGATAACATGTTGAATCAGATTTATTCTGATGTGAGTAATGAGGAATTGTATAAAAACAGTTCCGGCTGTATTGCGAGGGCAGTATTATATCTGGCAGCTAATGAAACTGAGGGTTATTGTGGGTCTGAGCATAAATCATATAAGGATTTTGCAAAGCTTGAAATTACCAATCACAAAGGCTGTTCCAAAAACAATATTTTTGATGCATCTAAATTTATAGAAGGTAAAATAGATCTTGATAAATTTTCTGTCTATGATTTGATATATCTGATGTTAACGGATTGAATCTATCTGCTTATAAAATTTAGTTTGATAATACATTATTCTAGTGATGAATTAAATTTTGGAGAATGTGGGGGATATGTCAGATATTGATGTGTATATGAATAAAACAATCCTTGAAATAATTTGCGAAGGAATTAAAGAGTGTAAATCACTGCAACTTAAACAAAAAACGAAAACTATGAAAAAATTTTATGAGGGAAGTATTAGGGGCTTCGAGGAATGTAAAGAATTCAAGATTCCTGAAGATTATAAAACCCGGCTGGATGAATTAAGTGTGCTAAATAAAGGTTTTGGAACAAAAATAGATATAGAAAAAGTATGGTATTTGAAAGGTGTAAGACAACAGATTGATTTTGTGTATCAGAGACTCAAGTTTTTTAATTAATTATTAATCAATCTTCTTTAAGCTTTAGATTATATCCTTCCCTGTATGTTTCGAATTCTTTGAATCCTATCCGACCTGCAATAAGTTCTATCTTGTCCATGAAGTGTTTTGTCTCGTTGCTATGTGTTTTTGAGATCTCTTTTTCCATCCGCTCTATTATATAGTTCTTGTCGTGTATCATGTATTTTCCGGATGCTCTGTTGAATTCTACAAGATTGTCACAGTAAGTGACAATCTTTTCTTCAATAAGTTTTGGGATGTAATCTTTTGACGGAAGTCCAAGTCTTTCTGCTTCTGCTTTTTTGATGCCGATACCTATATGGTTGGTGCAGAAAGATGCAATTTTATGCCAGTCTTTGACTCCTGATGTTTCCATTATCTGGCTGCCGTAAATACCATGCATTACCGGATGATCGTTTTCTGTCATGATTGTCCTTCCGATATCGTGCAGGATTGCTCCGACTGCGACGAGTTCAAGATTGATTTTTATTCCATGTTTTGTCATCTCTTTTGCAAGAAATACTGAGAGATCATGGACAATCTTACAATGTTGGATAAGTTTGTCTGTGTAATCTATGCTGGATTTGTTACATTGGGAATTAAGAAGGTCCCATGCTTCGTTTTCGCTAATCATTGTGATCATCTTTCACATGCTACCAGTTCGCTTAGGTTTGCGTGCGCTGCTCTGCATCGTTCACAGTATGTCCTGTTTGGGCAGCCTGTGTTAGTGCATGGACAATCCATATTGCGTTTTTCTTCCATACAAATAAATTGTCTTGTCTGGATTTATATCTGTTTGGTACTTAGATATATTTCCTTATATCTCTCGTATTCCATTAGAATCTATCAATGCGTTTATTGCAGCAATCCTTACTGCTTCGTCAAGGTCTGTGTCTAGATCCATGAATCTTATGGTAAATATGGAATCTGTCACACTGCCGTTCTTGAGGATATTTCTTACGATAGGAGGATATAGTTTGATGAAGTTTTCCATGTCAGGTTGTGTGGTTTCATTTACTTCTTTTGTGAATATTATGTCAAGCAGTTTGAGTCTTGTCAGTTTTGGCGCCGGTGTCAGGCTGACTTCTACACAGTGGTCAGGGTCGTTTCCTGTACCTGAGCTGATAAGTGTCGTGTCGAAGATTTCTGTCTTTATTATTGTATGATTAATCTTTTGCGTATCAAGAATATCTTTCAGGTTGTCGAGATCTTTTTGTGAACATTGTATAATTAAGCTGTTGTCTTTTCTTTCTACTTTTGATGCTCCACTTTCAATAAGCTTTATAAGAAAATCATCTTTAATATTATTTTTTTCTTCGATGTCTGCTTTTATTGTCAGATACTTGTTCATTTTAACACCCTGATAAACTGGAGAAGCAATTTCGATGCAAGGTGAGATGTTATGTGTTTTTCTATAAGCGGGTTTGCCTCGACTATGTCAACTCCTATGATTTTTTTTAGTTTTAAAGATTTAAATAATTCCATAAAATCCTGGTATGTGTATCCACCGCTTTCAGGGTCTCCGACACCAGGGGCTTGGGACGGATCGAAGAAGTCCATGTCGATAGATATGTATGTAGGTTTGTTTGGATTTATCTCTGTTTTCATTTTCTTTGCAAAATCAATTTCATCAATTGATCCTGTCCTTGCGCCGAAGAATATTATGTCTTTTGTGATTTCGTATATGCGTCTCATTACAGTTGAGTGGCCAAATTTCTCTCCAAACTGTTTGTCTTTGAGATCAAAATGGGCATCAAAAGATAGTACTTGCAGATCTTTGTATCTTTTTGAGAGCGTTTTTATTACCCCAAGTGTTATTGTGTGTTCTCCCCCGAGATGTATTGGTATGATATTATTGTTCTTTTCAAATATCTCTTCAAGGTTGGATTCAATAAGATCTATTGTCTTCTTTGCGTTACCATGGATTGAGTTAAGGTTTCCGTCATCATATACTTCGCTTAAATTATTTTCACATTCCTGCAGGAGAAGATGTTCTCTGATAGCGTTTGGCGCCAGTCTCTGACCAGGGATAGACCAGACAGTAGAGTCGAACGGGATGCCAATAATGGCAATCTTAGAATTCTTGAGATCTGTGTTTTCTGAGACAATATTAAGTCTTTCTGTGTTAAGCATAGTATGTGTTTTGTTGTGTTTAATTTTAAATATGTTCTTTGTCAGTCAAGTATTATGACATTTCTATCATTACTTTTACTCCTGCAATAACCCAGTATTTCACTTCAGATCCTTCACTTACATCTTTTTTCAGGTTGTTTGGTATGTCCAGATCAAATGTTTCGTAGCTTTCCATATCCATGACTTGTGCTGCGTTGTCATTTATGCTTAGAACCTGACATATTCTCTTGTCTACAATCGGCGCCTGTAATCTTGCTTCACCAGGGCATAGCATCACTCTTTTTTTATTGTCTATCAATCCTAAACCATCGATTACGAGTTTTAGGTGCCCGTGTTT
>DAOVWP010000076.1 GCA_030636615.1 Candidatus Nanohaloarchaea archaeon | reverse complement strand
CATTGTAAACTCTGTAAATGACGCCATAATCGTATCAGACAACAAAGGCAATCGCTATCTTCTCAACAACAAGGCAAAACAAGTCGATAAACTCCTGTTCAACAGGAAAGATCTTGATCACTCGGGAACAGTCGACATAATTGCAAAGACAAAAAATAGTGATATAAAACACCTTACCACATCTAATGCCACTCTGTATGATGAGACTAAAAAAACAACAGGTACAGTTTCAATAATCAGAGATATAACAGAAAAACAACAGACTGCAATAAACCTTGAAGAATCTGAAAAGAAATACCGGACCCTTGTAGAAAAGATCAATGAAGGTCTCGTCTCCATCGACAGGAACTCGAGGATAATATATTTCAACAAAAACTTCAGAAAAATGCTGAAGATAGATGAATCAGAACTTATTGGCAAAAGATTTATTGACATAATTCATCCGAAAGATAGGAAAAAAACAATAACAGAAATAAACAAAAGGAAAAAGAGAACATCATCCAGCTATGAGCTGAGACTCATAAACAACTCAGGCGAAACAATATATACAATTATTTCAATGGTGCCTGTATTCGACAATAAAAAATATATAGGGAGCTACAGTGTGCTCACTAATATTACAAAAAGAAAGATAGCGGAAAAAGAATTACAGGAAAGTGAAGAGAAATATCATAATCTTGTGGAAAACGCGCCGCTTGGCATAATTTCAATAGATCGGGCAGGCAGTATAATCAATATAAACACTATGATCTTACAAATCCTTGATATACCATCAAAAAAAACATTGAAAACAATGAACATATTTACCACCCCCAACTTTATCAAAGCAGGCATATCAGGTGATTTCAAAGCCAGCTTGCGAAACAGAAAACCATCCATCCACGAGAAACTATATACAAACAAGGCAGGAAAAAATATTTATCTGAGATATCACATCACTCCAATTTATAACATCAAAAGACAGATCAACGGCGTGCAGGCAATCGTTGAAGACATAACAGAGAAAAAGAAGACAGAACGGGCGCTTGTTAAATCAAAGAAAAAAATTGAGGAATTCAACATAAAGCTTAAGGAAGAAGTAAAGATCGCAACTGATGAGCTGAACGGTAAGCTGATGGAACTTTCATTCATACACGAACTGGGAAAAGCAATCACAACTACACTGGATATTGAAAAAGTGCTCAAAAAACTCATATCTATAATCACGAAATCATTCAACTATTCATGCTGCACAATAATACTTGAAGAAGAAGGAACCCTTATACCAAAAGTCGTATATGGTATGGACGCAAAAAAGATACTGAAAAACATTGGCCAATTGAACAAAAACAGCAACAGTAAAAAAGCATTCATCTCTGGCGAATCAATTATAGTAAATGATACACATGAGAACAGCGAATACATCCAGATCAACCCTGCAATCCAATCCGAAATATATATTCCGATAAGACTTAAAAACAAAAGCATAGGGATTATTGTAATAGGAAGTAAAAAGAAAAACGCATTCAGAAGCGACGACATTGTGCTTCTCAATACAATTGCAGGAACGACATCTATTGCTATCAATAACGCGCGGCTCTATAACCAGTTAAGACTTTCAAATATTAAACTCAAAGAACTGAGCAACATGAAAACAGAATTCATTTCAAATGTATCTCACGAGCTAAGAACTCCTCTCACATCAATAATCGGTTATGTCTCACTTATTGATCAGGGTATGGTCGGAGAAATAAGCAAAGAGACAAAAGCAAGCCTTAACATAATTGAAAAAGAAGCGGAAAAACTGACAACATTCATAAACGATCTGCTTGACATCTCAAAGATAGATGCAAAAGGACTTAACATGAACCCCTCTATGATAAACATAAACGATATAATCAAGGAGCTGACAATATATAACCTTGCAGAAGAAAAGAATATTAAAATAATAAAAAACCTGGACAGCAATGCAAAAGAAATCATGGCAGACAGGGAAAGTATTGAGCGGATCATAACAAACCTGTTCAGCAACGCAGTAAAATTCACTCAGGAGAACGGCAGGATAACCATAAGGACAAAAGACACAAAAGATTATATCCGTATCGATGTGATAGATAATGGTATTGGTATAGAAAAGAACGAAATCCCTTTATTGTTTGACAAGTTCCACCAGGTTGAGACACATCTGACAAAAGAACACAACGGAACCGGTCTTGGTCTCGCAATCGTGTACAAGCTTGTCTCACTCCATAATGGTCTTATAAATGTTGACAGCAAAGTCGGCAAAGGCAGTACATTCAGTATTTCAATCCCAAAAAGAAAGATCTTGCATTCAAATAGATATTGTTGGGAAAAGACTGGCTGCTCAGAAATTGAATGTCCTCTGTTCAACAAAAAAGAAACAAAATGCTGGACAGATCTCAAAGAGCATAGATGCAGAAAAAACAAAGATATAATAACTTACTGTTCAAATTGCCTAATATATGACGCATCGAAAAAAGGAAAAAGAGGAAAATGTAGATAAAAATAGGTGATCATGATTTACAAAGAAATGCCAAAGATTCCATCAGACAAAGAACTTCTTGACAGAGCGTTCAAAAAAGCCAGTGCTACCGCAGAAAAGCTCCAGATAAGCGACAAACGAACTGCTTTTCGAATCAGGGATTTTCGTCGCATAGAAGTATCACGTGATGTAATTGTAAAATCCTTTGAACAGATTCTTGAAAAGACACCGGATTTTGATGCAATCCCTATATTTTATCAGGAACTTCTAAAGACAATTATAGATGTAGATGATTTCAGGAAATCTCTCGGCTCGCTCAGGTGGGCAGCAAATATGACTATTGATCTGGCAGAAAAATACAAGATAAAACTAAAAGGCGCGCAGATAAGAGATATGAATCGGATCCGCCGCGAGTTCTACGGCCGTATATCTTCAGTCCTTAAACAGATAAGAAAGAACCTTATATTCCTTGAAGAGTGCAGGCTTGCTCTTAAGAACCTGCCGAAATTCAAAGAGATACCGACCTTTATCATTGCCGGTCCTCCGAATGTAGGCAAATCTTCACTACTCAGCACACTCACAGGAGCGGAACCTGACATCCAGTCCTACCCATTCACCACAAAATCTATAATGGTCGGAAATATCAGCGGACTTGTTCAGTTTGTTGACACTCCGGGACTTCTTGACAGGGAGATCAGCTCACGCAACAGTATTGAAAAGAAATCAGTCGTTGCTCTCAAACACCTTTCTGATAAGATCATCTTCGTATTTGATCCTACTGAGACTTGCGGTTACAGCATAAAACAGCAGATCAACATATTCAACTCAGTAAAAAAAGAGTTTAAAGCAAAGATGACTGTTGTGATCAACAAGACTGACATGGACTACAAGAAGGACAATTTGACTCGAATCACATCCTTATCAAAAGATCATTTCAGGATCTCCGCAAAAAATAATATTGGGATTGATCGATTGAGGGTTTTTGTTTTGAAAGGGACTTTCCCGGGCAAAGAGAAGTTCTATAAGAAATGATTATTTCGGATTGGTAAATTT
>DAOVWP010000101.1 GCA_030636615.1 Candidatus Nanohaloarchaea archaeon | reverse complement strand
TGAAAACCCCTTGTATGCAACCTCCCGCCGAAACCTTGAATCATTTATATCCATAATCATGGCATAGATATTTTTTGCCGTGTACAGTTTTGATATTGCCTTGATCGGATCTTTCCCTGCAACTTTTCCTGCTTCCTTTTCATATCTATCTGCCCGTTTCATAAACTGCTCAAAATTTATTTGGTTCAAATCCTTCCTCCTCTGATGGCTCAGGTTTTTTTTCTTTTGTATAATCTGTTAAATCTTTATACATCATCTTCATGTCATTACTGCATCCTTCAAGATTTTTTTCAAGCATCTCATGTTCTTCAATATCATCACTGACTTCTTCCATCGAAATCTCATTTTCTTCTGCAGTTTTTTGAGCATCTTCCTCAAAATATTTATTCATCTCGAAAATGTAGTTTTTCTCTTCATATCTATTTGTTTTATTTATCTCTTCAAGTGTCTTGAGAGATTTTGTAACAGCATCTGATAATAGTGTTGATGGGTTTTTATTGTAGTACAATGCATGATCTATAAGGACTTGCGCTTCACGAAGTTTACTCCTCAGAGGGATAAGTTTAAAATTGATCTCATTATTGCAGTTATCTATCTTGGCATCTACATTCCGCGACCACTTATCATTCCGTATTGCATTGGCAAGATACTTTCTCATCTGTATTTCATTCCCGCTTTCTCTGTATTTTTGCGCCTTTCTGAAGCAGTTATCTCTTTCTGTTTCATATCTTTTTGCCTCTATAGAATAATGCCCTTTTATAGATTTGTTTACATGTATTGCATTATTTATCCGATCTGTCCCATCCTTTATCTTATCGCAGGATGTTTTAAGATAATCTTTCATTCTTTCTTCTTCGGTCCCGGTTTTATTTCTGAAGATCTTATCAAATATTTCCATATAATCACCACCTCATTTATCATAACGCATTCCCGCTTTCTCCACATTGTCCCTGAGATCATCAAATCTTCTGGACTCATTTACATACTCTTCGTCAAGTTTCTTCCCATATCTGACAAGGATTTCCATCATGTTGTTCAGTTTTTTTCTCTCGTTGGTTATAATCCTTTTTTCCTCGATTTTCTCAGCCAGATTATAGACTTCTCTTTTCAATCCGTCAATATCTTCGCATTCCATAGGTTCAGTTAAGAATAAGGTTTTGGTATATAATGGTGCAAACCCACAGGTAAGTCAACAACCGAAAAGTAACCCCAATAAGGTGCTACTCAAGAACACTCTTTACATTTCTGAAATGCATTTTGACATATCTTGCCGGATCCTTCCCGTTCTTTTTAAGTTTAAGAAGAGCTTCCTTGACATGTGTAGATCCATATGGTATATCAAACCCTATATCTTTTGACAGTCTCTCCATCTGTCTGATCGCTTCATCTCTTGCAAGTATAGATGCTGCTGCAACTTCAATATATTTTGATTCTGCCTTCTCTTCAGCTCTCACGCCAGGAATCAAAAGGCCGGGATACCGATCTACTACAATCTCATCTGCATCCTTCAGGAAAGCAGTCGCCTGAGAATGCATCCTGTTAAGCATAATAGTCTGTTTGCATTCTCTATTATACTCATAAGGCATCTTTGATCTTATACAATATCCCTTTGGTCCTGCAATCTTCTTGATTTCTATTGCAAGAACCTTGATCTTCCCATCAGAAATCTTTTTTGAATCAATTACACCAATAGATTTAAGTTTTGCCCGGACCGCTTCATCTGCCTTGAGAGCAGCGACAACAATCCCTCCAAATGTATCTCCCTTAAGCGATTCATCTGAGCCGATCCGTATCATAACTTTCTATTTATCATTAAACTATATATACTATGTTCAGACAAAAACTGTGTTAAGGGGTAAGATTTATGGGATTTTTAAGTAAGCTGATCTCTAAACCAAAAGAGATAGATTTTGAAGAACTTGACAGTGAACTTGAGCAGAAGTCATGCTCACAGAAAACAAAAAAAACACAACAACACAAACAACCAACCAAAAAACCTGTAGATCACAAGGTAAAAAAACAGACTGGTGCCAAAGGCAAGACTGTTCTTGAAAAGATGATCACAAAAGAAGACAACAGATCTGTTGATACTTCAGGAAAAGCTGTATTTGAAAATGTTCTAAATCCTGATCATATTAAACCTTCAAAACAACTTGAGAATCCAAAACATAAAGGCAATACTGTCCTTGAAAAACTTGTCGGCAAAGATGCTCTTTGTCTTGAAGAGGTAAAACCGATAGTTTCTGATGATTATAAGACCAAGACAACTGAAAAAGAAAAAACAACTACACCTCCAAAAAAAGAATCTCCGCAAAAACCAGAGATACAGGAACCTATGCCTATAGATACCACTTCTCCTGATGAACCGCTAAAAGAATCTAAACAAGGATTCCTGTCTTCATTATTTAAGAACCGGAAAAAACAGGAAGTTCCTTCTGAAGTTGATATTTCTGAAGTGCAGACAATCGGAGACGATATATCATCAACTGAACTGGAAACTGAAAAGA
>DAOVWP010000022.1 GCA_030636615.1 Candidatus Nanohaloarchaea archaeon | reverse complement strand
GATGATTGGGTCTGGCAGGTATTTGAAATAGAGCGAGAGAAGGATTACTGCGATTGTGTTGATGTGCAGGCCTGGTGTGAGGCCTGTTACTGTTCCTGCAATGATGCCTAAGAGTGTATAGAAGAGGATCTGGTCCAGCATAGATTGGTTTGGTTATGTGCGTGGTATAATGGTTGGTTACCTATTGCGGGGGTTTTCTTGATTTGGAAACAAAGTTTCTGATTTTTTCTCTGTATGTCTTCTTTTTTTTCAGATCATTGCACTTCTTGTAGATATTTACTATAAGATCAATGTCACTCTTGCTGAAGTCACCTTTCTTTTTGTAGTCAATATTTTTATTTTTGTTTGCGTCGTTGAACTGAATCCTGCACTCTTTTGTCTCAAGATATATGCTTTCTACAATCTTTCTTGTTTTCATCTCTTTGTAAATTGTGATAATATCTTTTATGATATTATAGTGTTGTGCAGTTGATTCTACAGGTATGTTGATTTGGTTCCAGTCATTTTCAGTGTCAAATATTATATTTGGATTTGTTGTATCTTTTAGGTCTGATTGGTACTTTTTTGTCTCTTCTTGGATTAATTTTTTTGCTTTAGAAAAAGGTATACTATTTTGATCCCCTGTCTTACTGTATAAATCTTTCAAGTGTTTTAGAAAACCCATTGTTATTGTAGATATTGCTGTTTTTATAAAGGTTGGTCTATTAGCAGATTTATATTTAAAGTTAATTTTTTACCTGTAATCTTATGATTAATCCTAATGATTATTATAAGTGTCTTAGAAATTTTGGGGAGATGAGCAAAAAGATATCTAAATTAGATATGTTAAAGAGTGAAAAGGATTTTTTAC
Source organism: Candidatus Nanohaloarchaea archaeon (assembly GCA_030636615.1). Classification (GTDB taxonomy): domain Archaea; phylum EX4484-52; class EX4484-52; order EX4484-52; family GLR71; genus DAOVWP01. The sequence continues at coordinate 7,703 of DAOVWP010000022.1, read as the reverse complement.
ATAAATCTCTTGAAAATACATGTTCTTTTGAAAAGGGTTCTGCCGGCAAATATTATTATAATTTAGGTGATGGAAAAAAGTATGATGATGAGCTATTGTCTTTGAGCGGGAATTATCTTTTTTTTGTCAGAGTTCTGGATAATGTAATAGATGGGCATATAAATGGAAAAGTACTTGATAAGTGTGAGGCTGAAAGTGTGGTTAAAGGTATTGCAAAATATGTTAGTGGCAGGGCTGATAAAGATTCAGTTAAGAAAGAATTCTCTGATATCTGTGGGTTTGAAGGTACAACAGAACTTGCGCAGGTTTTTAAAGATGAAATTGATGTATATATGAAAGATAAGAAGCATTTTATTAAAGATTTTTATGGCCTTACAAAAATATGGGGTAAAGACATTAGTTATGATAATATTAGGGATTATGAAAAAGGTCTGAGAAAAGTCGGTAGTTATATGCAATGCACTTTACTGGATCTTGCTGAGTGTTTTCCTGATTTTTCAAAAAATAAGTCTGAGAATATCAGAAAGATTGTTTCTTTGATGGGAATTGTTGCTCAGCTCAGAGATGATATTGTTGATAATGATAAAGGTGTATCTTCTGATGATCTGAACAGGTTGCTTGAGAAATATAAACATAAATTGTATTTTAAGGCTGATGATATAGGAGTGGGTCGTAATGTCAAGCTGATTCATGAAGCGTATCCTCTTGCAATGAAAATTACAGATTCAAAAAATTATAAAAAAATAAGAAACCATCTTGCGATGGTCTCTTAGTAAATTGGTATGTTTCCGTTTTTTTGTTCAAGTGTTATGTTCTTTACTGAGCTGAGATCTTCAAGATTGTTGATCCTTAACAGGTTCGGTGATTTTGTGTAAAGAAGATTTTCAATATACAGACTTCGCTCAACCTGAGGCGCGTAGTAATATCTATTGTTGCTGCTGCCCATTGAGTGATCTATAAGGCCTCTTAGTATGATCTCATCTTTGCTGATCTTGAATACAAATGCTCCGTTATATCCTTTGCTTGTGCCGTCCCTGCTGTATTCATAGCTGTATGCAGGAATAACGAGCAGGTCTTTATCTTTTGAGAACAGGAATGCCTTGTGTTCATATAACGCAGTTGAGCTGGCATATCTTTCTTCTGTCACATATTTTGCAACCTCTGTCGGATTTTGCACATCTTCTACATCAAATAATGAGATCTTCAGACCTTTTGTTCTTCCTGTTGCTGTCGCATCCTGACCGATTCCTATGATTGTATTGTCATCGTATGGGTGGAGATATCTGGAAAAGCCAGGGATCTTCAGTTTGCCCAGCTCTTTTATGTCTGTAGGGTCACTCAGATCAATCACGAAGAACGGGGCAACCTGCCTGAAGGTTACCATGTATAGCCGATCATCGATGAATCTTGTGGAATATATGCTTTCTGTCTCTGCAAGACCTTCAAGACTTCCTATAATATTCATGTTTTTGTCAAGAGTATAGATGTTGTTGGTTGATTCGGTTCTGCTGTAATCAATGGAACTCCAGCGACGGCTTATGGTTGTTGCAATTCTCAGTATGTTGTCTTTCTCATCCATGGAGAACTGGTTTATCACATGGCCCGGTACTTTGCCGTTGCTTTCAACAGATATCTTGTTCTTGTCTGTGCTGATCTTGTTGATTATCGTGTATTCAAGGTGCTTGTATTCTTCAAGCTTCTTTTTCAGAAGTTCTTCAGCAGTTTCCTGCATATCAGCCTGTTCATCTTCTGTGAGGTAATTTATATATGTCTCATATACTCTGAAGATCTTTTCATCTTTCTCGTATTGTGACAGGATATCGTTGTCAGTTGATTTGATCTTCTCTATAAGTTCTTTGTCTGAATCTGTTAAATACGGTTCCATGAGTTCTTTCATTATGATTTTCATCAGATCATATTCATTTATGATTTCTGTGTATGTTATGAAAATGTTGTTCTGTGACATGTACATATTCTGGCTGCTTTCAACTGCGACTGCGACTGAGTTTATATCTTCTCCCGAGTCTTTCATGTTGATTGCATGTATTGTGGCAAGCTGAGGGTTCCTGTAGGGTATATTGTAGTAGTATATGTTTTTTGCAGGCATGCTTCTTGCTTCTGTTCCTTCAAATATTATCGGTGTCGGGTAATTTGTCCTGAATTGAGGGCTTGATCTTGTCACAAAGTATACATAGTCGTCGATCATCCTTGCGTTGAAGTAATTCCCTTCAAACTTGTATTCTTTTTCAAGTATAGGGTTTGATCTGTCGCTTATGTCGTATATGTTGAAATATGTCATACCAGCTGAAGGTCTGAAATCAATATCTTTGAAGAAATCAAGGTTGTACATGTTGCCGAATACTGTCATAGTATCGCCGTTTATGAAAAGGCTGGTCGGGCTGTCGTCAAATTCTTTGGTGAAAATTATCTCTGCTTCTTCGCCAGGATAAGCTTTTATTATGTAGAGGACATTTCCTGAAATTGTGTATATGTAGTCGCCGTCAGTCTTTATTATGTCTGCTTCATCAACTCCTGTTACCTGATTGTTTGTTTCTGAGAATTCCTGTACTGATAGCGCGGATTTTTCCATACCTCCGGATATACTGTCAGCAGTTTCCATCATTACATCAGTTCTTACTACTCCAAGTGCGTTTGTATAACTTCCGCCGAATGAAGTTGAGCCGATATGGCTTTTTGCAAAGTTGATATATTCTTCTTCAGTTCTGAATGTTTTTGCTGTTATGTCTTCAGAAGGGCTGAAGATCATCTCTTTGTATGTGCCTGTAGATGTTGGTTGTTCTTGTGGGATGCATCCGCTGAGCAGTATTAATGCTATTGTGAGGATTGATAGTAATAGCAGATTAATTGTCTTATTCATTTTAATTACCTTTTGATATTTTGGTTTGTATATTTAATATATGTAACAGAAATATTGCGGGAAATACCGCAAAAAGTTAAAAAGCTATTTGGTCTATAATATAAATATTGGTGATATGATTATGTTTCCGGGAATGAATCCTGCGCAGATGCAGAAGATGATGAAACAGATGGGTATGCAGTCGAAAGAGATTGATGCAATAGAAGTTATAATAAAGACTTCTGATGACAAAGAAATCATTATCAAAGGTCCGCAGGTAAGCAAGATCAAGGTAATGGGTCAGGAAACTTTCCAGATAACCGGCGGCGAGATAACTGAAGAGGATTCTGTTGATTCGGTGGAAGTTTCTGAAGATGATGTCATGCTTGTCATGGAGAAGAGCGGAGCAAGTGAAGAGGATGCAAAGGCTGCTCTTGAGAAAGCGGATGGAGATATTGCGCAGGCAATAATGGATCTGGTGTCTGATTCTGAGTAAGTTCTTTCTTTTTGTTATTTTGTAGTAGTTATAATAAAAAGGTTTATAAAGCTGTATTTTTTACTGGATATATATGGAAGGTACTGTTACAGATAATATTAATGACATTAAGCTGAATAGAATTGGTATTGAACGAAAATATGATTCTACAGGTGATTTGGCAGTAGATTCATTAGTCAGGGATATGTATATTAAAAAAAAGTATTGTCTGGTACCAAAATCTGCTGAAGAAGCTCGCGCAAAAGGTCTTAAATTCTTTAATGGTATGATAAGTTCAGTTCCACGACTTAATATTTATTCAGACCGTAATCGGACTACTGTATGCGCAGATGTTGCGCCTGCAAGGTATATGTTGGGTCAGGCAATGCGGGATGTAGTCGATGAAGGAAGATTTAAAGATAAAACTATTCAGAAAATGAGTCCCCGTTTATTAAATGTTTCATTGTTAGTTCCGGTAAAGCGAAATAATAAATATTATCTTTTATCGCAAATCAAAGGACATACATTTAATTCTGGTAAGATTATTGCAGCTCTTGTGGCAGGTAATGTTGATGCGAAATATTTATCAGATACTAATCCACTTAAGTTAGCATTAAGTAAAGAATGTATGGAAGAAATTGGTGCTAATCTAAATGATATTGATCATACTCCTTTTTCCTATCTTCTTGATGAAACCAAAACAGGGCACATAAATTTTGCATCTGTTTCCAGAGGCGTTGATTTGGATAAGTTTCTGGATATATATGAATCGCAGACCAAAGCGAAATTATTTAAAGATAAGAAACGGGAGGTCACAGGGCTTAGTCTTCTGCCAATAGGCGGTTCGGATAGGTCATCAGGGTATGTGGATTGTTTTTTCCCGACAGAATCAGGTCTTGTGGAAAAGAAAGAACATAGAGATTTTTGTCTATATACAAGACTGCTTGTGGATTATTTATCTAAACAAAAAAATGCTAAATCTCTTTTGAAAACTGCAGGGTTTTGAGTTGAGTGATTATTTCCTGTTCTTTGTCAGTTTTGTCCTTATGAAATCTTCTCTTGATTTCTCTTCAAGTTTTGAAAGGATTGAGTTTTTGTCTTTCAAAAGTCTTGGGATTATAACTTCTTTAAGCGCGTTTGTTTTTCTGTTAGTCTTTTTTATTTCCTTTTTCAGAAGGTTTATGTTTGATCTCATCTCGCCTGATTTTAAGAGTTGAGGCATAAGTTTTTCAAAACTGTCTGCGGTTCGGTCAATATCTATTGATGAGTCTCTGAGATTGTAGCCTCTTTCATTTAGTTTGCGGTCAAACCCTTTTGTTGTTATACTATTGAGCTTAACTCCCATGATTCGTTTTTTTTCAATCTTGATATTCTTGTTCTCTTTTACTGATGCGGCAAGATATTTTGTTTTTGTTATGCCATGGGTTGAGAATGCTTTGAATAAGTTATTTTTTGCTTTTGCTGTGTTTTCTTCAAGTGTCTTGTTGTGTATTTTTATCTCTTTGTTGATATCTGTTATTTTGATAAGCATGGCGTCATTCTTGAGTTTAAGGAGTTCATGTCCGCTTTTTGCAAGTCCTGTCTCGTTGTTGATTTTCCTGAGTTCTGTTCTTGTAGGTTTAGTCTTCTCGCCAAGGCTCATAGGTGTATTTCGTTGTGTTTTTATTTATAGGTCTTGATTATTTGTGATTAGAATTCGTGTTATGAGTTGATTTGATTGGAGTGGTTAATCTTCCAAAATCGCTTAAATTCCATAGTCTTTCATGGATATAATAAAGTATGGTTTTCAGTGCATTTGCAAGCAGACCGGAGCCAAGCGCAATTGACCAACTATTGGTCCAGGAATATATAGTTAATACTGTTGTTATAGTTGCAATCAATCTCCAGGTGATTGTCTTTAATATTGTTCTCTTTTGTGTATCCATAAAATATCAATAACATTTGAGTTTTATATATTTTGCATGGTTCAAAAGATTTGTTAGTTCTCTATTTTTTCGTTATATCTGCATTTTGGATAGTTGGTGCAGCCGTAGAATTTGCCGTATATACTTGATCTTAGAACAAGTTTTCCATTTTTGCATTTCGGACATTCGCCTTTTTCTTCAGGTAGATCATTGCTGTTGCCGTTCTTGGAAACGCAGCCAGGGTTGATACACATCTCCTGCGGTTTGCCTCTTGGCATCTTGATTATTATTACCGGGCTGCCGCATTTTTCGCAGATCTTGTCTGTCGGTTTTATTGTACCTTTCTGCGGAACCTTGAAAGTCTTTTTACATTCAGGATACCTGTCGCATGCAAGGAATCTGCCGAACTTCCCTTTTTTCATGATGATGTTTCCTTCACCGCATTCAGGACATTTGCCAATCATTGAGTTCCTGTTGTCTGAGTTTCTTATGGATGTCAATAGATTTTTGCCGATGTCAAGTTCATTTTTTTTGTATGTAGTGAAGATATTATCCAGTTCTTTTTTCGCGTTATCTAATACTGTCTCTGGTTTCTCTTTACCTTTCTGGATCTCTTCCATATCTTTTTCAAATTGTCTTGTAAGCTGTTCTGAGATTATTTCTGGGCAGTATTTTTCAAGAGTGCTTATTACGGTGATGCCAAGGTCTGTGACTTCAATCCTTTTATCTTCAAGGTATCCTCTCTTGTAAAGGTTCTCGACTATGTCAGCTCTTGTTGCCTTGGTTCCGAGGTTGCTTTTTTCAAGGGCTTTGATAACTGAGGCCATATTGTATCTTGATGGTGGCTGTGTCTCTTTTGAGTCGAGTTCTATATTGCTTATTTTTATATCCTGATCCTTTTCGAGTTTTGGCAGGACATCTTCTTTTATCATTACATATGGTTTGTAGAATTCAAACCAGTTCTCTTCAATCGTTCTTGAGCCTTTTGCGATGAAGTTGTGTTCATCTATTTTCAGGATTGCGGTCTGTGTCTCTCTTAGGGCAGCTTCGCTGAAAGTTGCAAGGAATCGTTTTACTATAAGGTCATATACTTTGCTCTCTTCTGAGCTGATATTTTTTGGCATCTCTCCTGTCGGATGGATTGCAGGGTGAGCTTCGTCAGCTTTTTTTCCGTCATTTGGTTTTATACTTGTCCGGAGTATCTTGTCTGTGAATGTCTTGTAGTTTGGATTTTTTGCAAGGTTCTTTATTATCTCTTTCAGGTTCAACTCTTTCGGGAGTTTCTGTGACGATGTCCTTGGATATGATATGATTGCATGTTCGTATAGTTTCTGGGCAATGTTCTGGGTTCGTTTCGGGTCAAATTTGAATACTTTAAAGGCTTCTGTCTGGAGGTCTGTAAGATTGAATGGATTTGGTGGATTGTTTTTGAATTCTTTTCTTTCCACTTCTTTTACTTTGGCATCTTTTCCTTTGCAATCTTCTGTTATTTTTTTTGCAAGTTTTTCATCTTCAATCTTTTCTGTCTCGTACATCGCTTCAAAGTTTTGCGCTATTGCGCGGATCTGCCAGAATGGTGTTGATTTGAATGCTTTTATCTCTGCCTCTCTTTTTGCGAGAAGGGCTAGAGCCGGACCCTGGACTCTTCCGGAACTGAGTGTCTTGAAACTGCCGGCAGCCTTTACTGCTGACATCAATGCTCTTGAGATGTTTATACCAAAATAGAAATCAAGTATGTGTCTTGTGACTCCTGCGTCTGCAAGGCCTTTATTGATATGAGGTTTTGCATTTTCGAATGCTTTGATTATCGAATCTTTTGTAAGGGTTGAAAATTCCATCCTTTTTGCGTCTTCTTTTCCGCAGACGTATCGCAGGATGTTGTAGCCTATTGTCTCCCCCTCAACATCAAGGTCGGTTGCGATGTAGATTTCGTCAGCATCTTTGCAAAGGTTCTTTATGTTGTTGATATAGTCTTTTGTGTAATTTGCAGCATTGTTCTTTTTGTGCATTGCAATCCATTCAATATTGTAAGTAGGGTATGTCTTTGTCTTTACTTTTTCTTCAAGGGTAAAAAGGTGGCCGACTGCAGGGGCTATGATTATTTTCTTGTTGTTGCGCTCAATTATGGTGGCTGTTGCCTGACCTGTTTTTTTTGATGATGTACCTTTTTGTGAAAGAGCGCCGGCAATTTTTCTTGCCTGAGAAGGTTTCTCTGTGATTATTAGGGTGTGAGACATAGTGCTTATTTTTTTAGACTACATATTTATAAAGGTGTTTCTAATGTTATTACTATTAACTATGTTGCTCTTAAGTTTTTGTAGAAGTTGAATGATGATTATTTGCCGATGATGTTTTTTTCAATCATGTGGCTTTCTTCAATGATCCGTTCATGTTTTTAATTTATCATTGGTCCATAAGCAGTTTTCTTATATCTGATGAATCCTTCTTTGTCTGTTTTTTTATTATT
>DAOVWP010000114.1 GCA_030636615.1 Candidatus Nanohaloarchaea archaeon | reverse complement strand
ATTGACAAGAGTCAGCAGGTTGTCCACAAGACTTTTCTTCTCAAAATGTCCAAGATTACCAAAGCTCATGTAAGACTTGTCCAGCATATCTGTTCCTGATACATGTATCCGCCGGTCATTGAGATATGCGCCTTTACCTTTCTCTGCATATATTAGTTCTTTCAGAGCAGGAGCATTTGACACACCCATAATGACCTTGCCATCTTTCATAAGCGCTATCTGTGTTGCAAAAAGCGGAATCTTTCGCATATAATTCTTGGTGCCGTCTATTGGATCAATTATCCATAAGTATTCAGATGCATTCTCATTGCTCCCTGACTCCTCACCAAGGATAGAATGATCTGGAAATCTCAACTGGATAATCTCTATTATCGCTTTCTCAGCTTCCCTGTCAGCGACAGTCACAGGTGACATATCATCTTTTAGTTCTGTATCAAGCTTATCTGAGACATAATGCTGCATTATTATATCTTCAGCTTTTTTTACTGCTTCAAGACCGACCTTCAAGAATTCAGATTTTTCCATAGAATATACTTTGTTGTATCTGTTTATAAGATTTATTACTAAACATTTATAGCAGAAAGATTATTTTACACCCAGTAAAAAGACAGTTTCAAAAACACATAATGATTAAATTTCAAAACCCATATACAAATCAATATATAAAACCCAGAACAAAACCACTCTATGCACCAGCATATACACATCCACAAGATCCACATCCTCAAAGACGAACTCTCTGAAGTATACTTCAACCTTTCGATCCAGAGCTTCGCCCTCTCCCTAATATCTGTCTTCATCCCGATATACCTGCTCGGTATAGGCTATTCATTCAACGAGATGCTCATCTTTTTCATCATAATCTACGCTACACTTGGTCTTTTATCACCTTTCTGCGCCATGCTTGCAAACAGGATCGGATTCAAACACATGATTATTCTGCGCACACCATTTCTAATAACCTTCCTCTTTGGCCTGAACCTGATAGAAATCATCAACATACCACTCTACGCGCTTGCATTTATTGGTGGATTAAGTTCATCCCTTTACTGGAACTCGATAAACTCAATATTCGCAGAACACAGCAATAAACTACATAGAGGCAGCCAGACCGGTAAAATGATATCAATGCCAAACATAGCCTCACTTGCTGGCCCGACAATTGGCGGAATTCTTGCTTATATGTTCGGTTTCAAAACACTTTTTATCATAACAACATTTTTTATCCTCATATCTCTCATACCTCTTTTCTTTACAAAAGATACAAAACCTCATGTAAATTTCTCAATCAAAAAGATGTTCAGGATAAAAAGTAACATGAGATTCTTCATATATAACGCATTGAATGGCACAAGATTCATCGCAGGAATGATCTTCTGGCCGCTGTTCATATACTGGGGTCTTGACGGAAGTACCACTGGCACAGGTCTGTCACGAACAATCACAAGTGTAGGCATCATACTTCTCACATTCTATGTTGGTCATAAGACAGATCACTCAGACAAATACAAATACATAAAAAAAGGCGCACTTTTTGTAGGTCTGTTATGGTTCATAAGAATCTTTTCAACAACACAGACAGAATTCTTTGCGCTAAGTTTTCTTGCAGGATTTTTCGCTGTACTTATAGACCTACCCTTCACTGCCGCAAGCTTTGATCAGGCAAACAAAGAGAACCCTGACGAATTTGTTGTATTTAGAGAGATGTCAATAAACACAGGTAGAGTTATCTTCATGTTCCTGACTCTTTTGATATCCGACTCAGTCCTCAAGATGTATGTAGGCTTCTCTCTTGCAGGTCTCGCATCTCTTGCATTCTTATTTTTCTAAAGACAATTTACTTCACAAGGAAACTGTACCAGGGTTTATTTTCCTCAAGCACATCACCATTCTTAGCATCGACCACAAAATCCGTATTGAGAACTACTGGAATAAGACCAAGAAGCTTAACTTTATTATCAACATCAATACTATAAACAGCCCCATTATCATTTTCGCTTAACACAACAGAATTCGGAACAGCATCAAGATCAAGTTTCTGAACAATATCACTTATCGCAACTTTAACCTCAGAATTACCCACCTTCAAAACATTATCCTGTATTGACACAGAAGAGACCTTAACCACATAATCTCCATCCGATAGAACAACCTCAGTTTCAGCTGGCTCAATTGAAATCGGTTTATCATCTATATTCATCAGAATCTTTTCGGGCTTTGGTAATATAATATAAACCTAAAACCAT
>DAOVWP010000087.1 GCA_030636615.1 Candidatus Nanohaloarchaea archaeon | reverse complement strand
GGGAATCCACCGAATTCCAGCAGGTCTACATGCTTTTCCAGACCTTTGAATTCCGGGAAGTAAGTGAATGATATGTTCATATTTATCCACATGTGATATTTGTTTTGATTATTTTTATATGTAGAGGGGGATTGTATTGATTGGTTCTGTTGGAGTTACACATTCTACTCTTTCATTTGTTATCCCTGCCATGATAAGGAAATAATCAATGGCGTTGACTATTGCTACATGTTCTATATTATTTTGTAAGCAGTATTCATGCGCCGGGCTTCCTACCTGAGGGCAAAATATTGTGTTTTTTCCTTTGAATACGTCGCCTTCTTTGTCTCCTGTGTTTAGTATTATGAAATCTTTTCCCGGAAATCTAACTTTTCCAAGTTTGTTCGCTGCATTTTCTTTTGTTGGCCTGAAACCGTTCTTTCTGTAGATTACATCTATGCAGAAATCTGCATTTTCATCTATTTCAAAACTGTCAGGTATAATCATATTGGCAAACTCTTTCATGTGGTCTAATGTAAAATTGTGGTTGTCTTTGCGATCTATTGCAATTGAGATTTCGCTGCCTTTTTCTTTACCAAGCCTTACTGACTGTAGGGTGTAAACATGACGCAGGATGTAATCAAGGGCTTCTGTGTTTTTAATTGTAGGTTCAAAAAAAATCTTTTCGTTTTTATATATGAAATCGTCTGTGTCATAGGCAGATGATTTTATTGCTTCATATATGTCTGTTGTGCTGATGTCTTTACCTTTCACAAGGAAGTGTTCTCTTAGATCTCCCCTTCCTGGTTCGTCTCCTTCAAAGTAGAAACAATTGACATTTTTTGAGACATTTCCCTGTATGGCTATCTTTAGTCCCTGTTGAGCTGCTTCTATAAATATTTCTTTTTCCATATTATAGAACTCTGAGGAGTTTTCTATTGGGTCAATCTCATATATCTTTCCGTCATATTCAAAGACGGCGCCCAGTTCTCCTATTATGCTTATAGGTATGCCCCCCAGCCTTTTGTCTCTGAATCCTCTCAGGCTGCTTAAGTCCCATCCTGAGATTATGCATTTTTCAACATATTCGTTTTTATTTGTGGAAAGGATTGCATTCTTTATATGAGTCCATGGGTAGAAGTCTGTGCCTATAAGTCTTGTAACTGGTCCCTGCACGTCAAACCCTATAAGGACCGGTGATGAGTAGAAATCCAGCCCTTTTTCATCTGCTATTTCAATTACTTTTTCAATTTGACTTTTTATGTAGTAGTCTGACCCATAGCCGCATTCTTGAATGGTTCTTGATAAATCATCTTTTATTATCATATAAATTTTCAATCCTGTCATTTATGCCTTTATTTTTTCGTATCCTGTTGATGTTTTTCATTCATTGGACATTTTCGCTCTTGTGTCCTTTATCCTTGTTTATATTCTCATTCCTGAACAGGCAACCATCTTCTCCGAGTTTTTCGCAGTTGCACCATGTGTAATTGTCTGTTCTTTTGAATATTGTCTGAATTCCAGTGTGCGGTATATTTTTCAGGTCAAAGCATCCCATATAGCTTGTAGTTCCTAACTGTTCAAACCAGTTTATTTTTTTGCTGTCTGTGAGTTCGTATGTGTTGCAGCCTTCGGCGCAGCAGGCTGAGACCTTGATAACATTTCCATCTTCTTCTGTCCTGTAAAGTTCGTAGTTGCCCGGGCTGATGCAATGTGTTTTTTCTATCATTTTAGTTCACTTTCGGTCACTTTGTCTTAAAATTCCAGAAATCTTTAAACACTCGTTTTTGATATTTCTTAGATATCTTTGACTGTTATCTGTTTTTGTATGATCGATTATTACGATATTAAATGTGTATGCGAGATTTAATTCTTCCTGAAAACCCAGATTTCATAATCAAATTCCTGATTTTCTTCTTTCTTAAATTCCCTATAGCTTTTTTGGTATACTGGCTCAAAGAATCCAGATATAATGCTTTTGATATTGTCCATAAGCACCCTTTTTGATATCGGGCCTTCCGGATAACCTTCCTGTTCGATTATGTTGGCCATTACAAGGATGCTGTCTTGTTTTTGTATCTTATGGAGCTGGCTGAAACAGTTATACATATCTACAGGAGTGATCAATGCATTCAGGTAGAATACAGATTCGCTCCAGAATGTCAGATCTGAAGAATTTTCAGGTAAGTTGTATATTTCTTCAGTTATATTTCCTTCTTTTAATGTTATTCTTCCTTCTTTAATGTATTTTTCCAATTTATTCTTTGCTCTTTCTAAAGCGTTATGAGATATATCTATTCCTGTTATATGCGCGTTTTTGAATTCATCTGCGAGCTTTTTCGTATACACGCCTTCAGCACAGCTAATCTCTAATATCTGTTGTGGGTCTGGTCTGTATTCTTTTGAAATGTCTGTCTGTCGTCCGTATTTTGTTCGTTCATATTCTGAAGTTTCAAAACCCCAAGGATCCTCTGTTTTAAAATCTTCTTCGAAAAGAGCACGGTATGTATCAGGATCTATTCCATTTTCAAAAGGATTACTGTTATCTGCCATTAATTTTCACCTTTTTTGAAAATAAAAGAGGAAGTTTATTGAATACCCCATTTCGTGTATGGGTTATCTGTCAAATAATTGTATTCAATAATTCCTGTGACTTCAAGGACATGGCCGTATGGTGGTGTCATCCCGGCTTTTCTGCCAATCACAGTTCCAAATACAATCTGCAGGCCTTCCAGATTTTCCGGGCGTGTCTCTCTTATCCCATCTATTATCTGTTGAGCAGTTTCTATACCGCCCGGTATCTTTTTAAGCGCTTCCAGATCCCAAT
>DAOVWP010000072.1 GCA_030636615.1 Candidatus Nanohaloarchaea archaeon | reverse complement strand
TTTTATGTCATGGATTTCAAATTCAAACCTGAGAGATCTATATGGAAGTTCTCCAAAACAAAATCCGAAAAATTCATCAATACATCCTGTGAATATCAATGTTCCCTGAAATTCTTCTTCTTCATATTTAATGCTCTTTTCTTTACTATCTCTTTTTATAATGTCTCTGAAATCTGTATTTGGTCTAATATCTATATTTGGATGAGTTAACATTTTTTTGAAAATTTGTGTGTAACCTTTTTCCGGCATTCCCTGATAAGGGTCCTGAAAATATCTGTTGTCTTTTGATATGAAAACAGGTACTCTTCCAACAACTTCCGGATCGAGTTGTTCAGGTTTTAGGTTCCATTGTTTTATTGTGTAATTCAAAAATATTTTATCATATACAAATTCTGCTAAATCTCTTAATTCCTCATCCGGAGAATCTTTGAGTGTGAGTATTGATACTTTTGAACCAAAACCATATTTTTCAATTAATTTTTTTTCAATTGATTGAGCAGTATCTTTTTGATATAACTGATATAATGTATATAAATTGAAAGGTATTGGGACAAGTAAGTCGTCTATTTCGCCTATGACTGTATGATTGTAGTTTATCCATTCTGTAAATTGTGAGATGTAATCCCAGACATGTTTTATGTTTGTGTGGAATATATGAGGGCCGTATGGTTGGATAAGTATCCCTGCATTATCGCAACAATCATAACAGTTTCCACCTATATGGTCTCTTTTATCGATTACAAGTACTTTTTTGTCAAGTACTGTTGCTATTCTTTCTGCAATTACTGATCCTGCAAATCCAGCTCCAATAATTATGTAATCGTATTTTTGTTTTGTCATAAAATAATTTAGGAATGTAGAATTTTATTAATGTTCTTTTATAATCTGAGAGATAGATGTTATATTTTCATCTATTTTCTTATCCAATTTAATAATATGTCAATATATGGAATCTTTAAAGGACTCTTTTTTAGTATAAGTTCTATCGATTCTGCATCGTTTTTATCAAAACATTTTATGAGAATTGTAAATAGAATATATGATCCGAAGAATATCAGCGAGAAAATTGCATATGAATAAAGGTTATTTACAAACGGAGCAATCAGGTATTTTACCAGCACTGATAATATTGCAGCTGCTATGAATGCTTTTAACAGATCTATAGATAAAGGATGAATCTTTGTTATCTTGTATGCGAGTATTGTTTCAGTTGTTTTCCATAAGATAAATGAAATTGATGTTGCTATAGCTGAACCTATTATCCCATATATTGGTATAAGGTAATAATTAAGGAGTATGTTAAGTATACCGGTTATTATTACAATGATCATCTGAAGCCGTGAATATTTAAGGGCTGCAAGGAATGATCCACCTAAAAACATGATTGCATGTATCAGATATCCAATTGAGAGAATTATCAGGACAGAGGCGCCTTCAAGATATTGCGATCCGAACAGGAGCTGTATTGTCATCTTTGGAAATATCAGAAAATATATGCATATCGGCAGGCTTACGACAGTTATCCATTTTGTTGTTGATTTGTATATTGCTTCTATCTCTTTTGTCTTGTTGTTTGTATAAAGTGATGTTATAAGAGGCATGAATACTACTGAAAACATTGTTGCAAACATAAGGACAATTTTTCCTGCTGAAAGCACCATCTCATAGATTGCAACATCTTTTGATGTCATAAAATATCCAAGCATTATTGTGTCGGTCCATTGCAGGATGATCCACATAGTGCTTACGAAAATAAGGGGTAGTGAAAAAACAAGGAGTTCTTTTCTGGGTTCTATAAATTTTTCTTTTATCCCTATGAAAGGGAATGTTTTTACCTGTAGAAAGTATAGAGCAATCAGGAATACTATGATTGCAGTCATAGTCCATGTCATAGGCAGTGCTGTTCCGTTGAAACCGATGAACACAAGGATAAGTATAATTGTTACTTTCAGGATATTTTCTGAGAGGTAACCGGAGATTGTTACATATTCTGATTTCTGGAAACCATAGAACATGTTTATTACAAGCGTGAAGATTATATAGAATGGCATACCAATACAGAGTATTTTTATGACCTGCGACAGGCCATCTTTCATGAAGAAGGATTCAATATAATTTGAAGATAAGTAGAGGCAGATTGTTATAATGATTGATGAGATTGTTACAAGTTTTAATGAAAATGTGATAGTTCCCCTGAGTTTGTCATATTCTTTTCTTGTTCTGTATTCCGAGATGTATCTTGATACTCCCGAAGGTAGACCGAGCAGGGCAATTGCCATAAATAAACCAATTATTGCTGTTCCAAGAGCAAATAAGCCATATTCTGAGGGGGTGAATGATCGCGCTACAATAAATCGGAAGATATAGTTTAGGATCTTGGAGGCAAATATTCCTATAAATAGTAATCCTGCGCCACGGAGAAGGGTCTTGTATGAGTCCATGTCACTGTTCATAGAATATCACTTTTGGTCTTATCCATAGTAAGACATATCTTCATCCATTGTGTTTTCCTGTTTGATGTGGCTCTTGAGGACTATGCTCTTATATCTGTCTATATCCTCTTTACTGACTGCAGGTTTATGTTTTTTTATCGCTGATTCAAAGTCTTTCCTGCTTACTTCTTTTGCTTTCAGGTTTGATTCTCTCAGCGCGGCGATTGCCGCTTCCCTGCATATTGCTTCAATGTCTGCGCCGACAAAGTTTTCGGTCATGCCAACAAGTTTGTCAATGCTGATATCTTTTGCAAGAGGCATGTTCTTTGTGTGTATCTCAAAGACCTTCTTTCTTGTTTCCTTATCAGGAACAGGTACATATACATGACGGTCAAGTCTTCCTGCTCTCAGAAGGGCAGTATCAATAAGATCAATCCTGTTGGTTGCGCTTATTATGACTACGCCGTCAAGGCCTTCAAGACCATCCATCTCGACAAGAAGCTGGTTGACAACACGATCAGTTACGCCTGATCCGTCTTCTTTTCCCCTGTGGGAGGCTATTGCTTCTATTTCGTCTATAAATATTATTGATGGGGCTACCTGTTTTGCTCTCTTGAAAATCTCTCTGATTGCTTTTTCGCTTTCGCCGACATATTTGTTGAATATTGATGAACCTTTGATTGTAAGGAAGTTTGCCTGCGACTCGTTTGCAATAGCTTTTGCAAGGAGGGTCTTGCCTGTTCCCGGCAGACCATGCAGGAGTATGCCTTTAGGCGGTTTTATGCCAAGGCGCCTGAATGATTCAGGATGTTTGAGAGGCCACTCCACCATTTCCTTGAGATATTGTTTTGCCTCTGTGAGGCCGCCGACATCATTCCATTTGACCATAGGGATATCTACCAGAACTTCTCTCATGGCTGACGGTTCGACAAGAAGCTGGGCTTCATTGAAATCCTTATCTGTGACTCTCAGGGATGCCAGAATATCTTTTGGGATCTCTTTTTCAAGGTTGATTTTCGGAATTATCTTTCTAAGCACAGCCATTGCTGATTCCTTGCATAACGCATTGATGTCTGCGCCGACATATCCATGAGTCTTGTCTGCGTATTCTGAGATCATTTTTAATACTGATCTGTTGACTATTTCACTGTGCATCTCTTTTGAGATAAGGCCTATGTCTTTCAGCTCTTCAAAAATTTTCTGGAATTCTTTGTCTTTTTCTTTTATCGCTT
>DAOVWP010000071.1 GCA_030636615.1 Candidatus Nanohaloarchaea archaeon | reverse complement strand
GTTTGATGAAGCAAAAGCATTCCTTGAGAAATTAGGATGAGTTTGACTAAGGTATTCAGGAAAATTATTCCGATTTTTCTTCGGTGTCTTCTTTTTGGTTATTTTTTGTTGCTGTGTTTTTTTGGTTGTATCTTCTTTCTTTTCATTTGAATTATTGATCTTTTCAAATCCATTCAGAATAAGCTGTCTGTTTGGAATCTTCATTGTTCCGTGATCTGTTTTTATTGTAGTATTGATTTTTCCTATCTCTTCTACAATTCCTGAGACTTTTTTGGTAGTTATGCGATCGCCTTTTTTCAGTTCTGAATAGTGAAGATACAGGCTTGCGGAATAATTTGGCGCGAAGTCCTGTATTGATACGACAAGTATCACACCCATTGTTGCAAGAATAATTGTCAGAACAATCATTATCACTGTCATGTTGAGTCCTATTACCTGCAGGGCCATGATTACAGTTATGAAATAAAGAAGTATCTGGATAAATTCGGCAGCGACGAGATTTATTTCATATATGTGGGGTCTGTTTTTTTTGTCCTCTGCGAACTCTTTAATGATCTTTCCGATGAAATCCGCTATAAGAATACCAAATAAAATTATAACAATGCCGCTAATCAATCTTGGGATAAATATAAGTATGCCTTTCATGATATTTGAAATCTCAGGCAGGTTTATGATTTCGAGAGCGGCGATTATAGCTATCAGATATATTGTCATTTTCATGATGTCAATTATGAGTTCAAGAAGGCCTCCATGATATCCGATATCTTCGAGTCCTTTTCCTAATCTGTTGTTCTTTGTCAGATTTAGAATACCGGTAACCTCAAAGAGTTTCATAAGTATTTTTTTCATAAGGTTTCCTGTAATAAAACCAATAAAAAGAATGAACATTACTTTTAAGAGGCTTATGCCAACATTTGTGAGTCCGTCTATAATGGCTGGATCCATTTTTGTAGTTCACCACTGAATTTATTTTTTGATTTCAGAATGAATATAATCTATTATTCTTTTTGCTATATTTATATCTGTTGCTTCCATCATTCCTTTGATGCCAGGGTTTATGTTTACTTCAAGTACATGTGGACCTTCTGTTTTTGATTCTATTATATCAACTGCCAGTATACCTGATTTTATCACTTTTGCTGATTTTATTGCAATTTCATTTATTTCATCAGTAGTTGTAAATCTTTCTGCGCTCCCACCGACTTTGATATTTGCTCTTTTTTCATCGCCTTTTGCTTTTCTTTTATAAGATGCGCATATTTCGTCGCCAAGTACAATAACTCTAATATCTTCTCCAGGGTTGTCTATGAAATTCTGCACAAGAACTTCTTGTTTGAGGATTTCCATTGATTTTAATATTGATTTCATCGTTTCTTTATCTTTTACAAACATAACTCCTTTTCCACCACTTCCTGCCCGTAGTTTTACCATTACAGGGAAATCCATATCTTCAAGGATCGAGAGCATACCACTACCTGTCTTAAGTAAGTATGTCTTTGGAACAAGAATGTTGTGTCTTGCAAGGATTGCGTTTGTAAGAAATTTATCGTGCGCGATGTTTATGACATCTGCCATATATGGTTTTCTTATTGGTGTGGTGTCGAATGCTTTCATTATCTGGAAACCGAATTCTTTTCTTGGAGCATCTATTTTTGGCAAAAGGTAATCAAACTTTGTGAGGTCTTTGTTCATATATTCTATCTTGATTTGATTGCCGTCTATAATTGTGGTTATATTATTCAGAGGGATATATGATACATTGAATGTTTTTTTTGCTTCATTAAGAATATATTTTGTTGTGTCGCTGTATCGTACCGGGCCTGTTATCAGAAGATCATGCATATCATTTTTCACCCCATCTCTTGTCTTCGAACCATTTAAGGAATTTTGACATTACATTGTTTTCTATCTTATTTCTGGCTTCTTTGTGCAGATATCTGAGCGTAAGATCTATTAGTTTTTTGTTATATGCTTCTTCGAATGCATTTATTTTTGGTTTTATGTCCATACCTATTATAAGGAATAGATTATTGTCTGTTTTGATTGCGTTGATCTGACAGAGTTTTGTCTCAAATGTTCTTGATGCAGTTATTACTATGTTCTTTTCACTGTTTGATAGTTCATACGGCTCACCTTTTCCCTTGACTGCGTAAGCTTTTGATCCAATTACAAGTATACTGAGCGGTATTGCGTTCTCATAAGTTTCCTGTAGTGTTATTGGCTGACCAAGTATCTCAAGGGTGTCCATAACGCCTTTTGCTGAGCTTTCCGAGTCGAGGACAATCGTTCCTTTCTTTGAATATGGCAATTTTACGAGTATTGGGTAGATTATTGTGGAAAGTTTCTTTTCCAGCGCAACTCTTGAAAGACTGAAATATGTTTTTGGGGCTAGTATACCTGCTTTACTTAGCATGAATGGTACCAGAAACTCGTTGTAGCCATAGTGTACTGCATTGTTGGAGAAAGGGATGAGGATCTTTTTGTTTCTTTCAAAGATCTGGAGAAGGACATCGTATAAGTCTATATCTTTCTTGTTGACTCTTGGTAATATGACATCTGTCTCGAGCAGGTTGATGTCCTTGAAATAAGGTATGGACTTGTTTTCGACAGTTTCCACATGTATTTTTGTAATTGGAATGTAGAGGATGCTGTCGAAAAATTCTTTAGCCCTCTGTACAAGTTCAATCTCTGTCTCGTCCCTTTTTTCAGGGCCAATAATATAGAGTTTCATAATGAAGACCATTAGATATTCGTATGGTTTATTTTTATGTTGGTTTAAGAAGTTATATATATTTATTTTATATATGTTCCTTTGTTTCTGGAAAACTTTATAATCTCTTCGGTTAAATAATTTGATATAAACAGGTGTTATTTTTGGGATTTATAAAAAAAATATTTTGTGTTAGTTCAGATAGGAAAAATATTGCGCTTTTTGTTGATGGTCCGAATCTTCTAAGAAAAGAGTTTGATATGAATTTAGATGATATCAAAGAGAGTCTTTCTAAATATGGGTCTGTCAGGGAGGCAAAGGTCTTTCTTAACCAGTTTGCTCCTGATAAATTGATTGAGGCAGTTGCAAATCAGGGATTTGAGCCGGTAGTCGGTGTTGGTGAAACAAAAAATGATCAGATGAGTGATGTTGATGTATATGTGGCAACGGCTGCCGTAAATGCAATATATAATAAACATATAGATATTATTGCTCTTGCAACGAGAGATGCTGATTTTTTGCCTGTTTTTCAGCTTGCTAAAATAAAAGGGAAGAAAACTATTGTTGTTGGGCTTGAGCCTGGTTTTTCTAAAGCGCTTCAGCATATAGCTGATATTGTTGTTGATCTTGGTAAGATTATTAAATCTCAACATAAAGGTTAAGAGAATATTTGTGTTTCACTTATCTTCTTAATATAGCTTGTATCTTAGGAAGCCGCCTATACCTCCAAGAAGCATGAACTGGCTGCCTTCCGGAGTTTCTGAGCTGATTATAATCATCTCTGTGCTTGTCTCTTTTACTTTTGATTCAAGCAGATCAAAAATTTCTTCTGTTGTCTTTTCGACATATTCACCACATTTTGGGCATTTGGACGATACTGTGTCGGGTTTTGTTATCTTTTGTTCTTCATAACTGCATTTTTTGCATTTTATGTGGACTTTTTCAAGAGGGAATTCTTCAGATATGAGCAGT
>DAOVWP010000051.1 GCA_030636615.1 Candidatus Nanohaloarchaea archaeon | reverse complement strand
TCGTAAGATATGAAATATTCAGTTCCGCCGGAAGCAGTATAGTTGGAGAAATGTAATTGGGCACCAGTAGGTATGTCTTTTTTGTCTTTTTTATATATTAGGTGGCCTGCTTCCCTGCATCGTATACAGTTGCATCTCCTGTTTGTGTTCGTTAGGCACTTTTCAATCATCTCACGAAGGTTGCTGTAGGTTACACCTTCCTCAATACTCCCTGCTGGAATGTCCCTTTGGATGCGCATTATCCTGACATATTTAGGCACTAAAGTCTTCATCTCTGCGATAATCTCAATTGCTTCTTCATTAGAATATGGTTTGAAGTTGCCTTTTTTGTACTCTTTGTATAATTTTGTGTCTTTAATCAATAGCAGAGGGTATATCTTTAGCATGTCCGGTCTCATGTCAGGATTGTCAAACATGCTTTTGAATAGTTTCAGATCCTCTTCTTTTGTTTTTGCAAGGCCTGGCATATAGTGGTAGCAGATCTTGTATCCTGCGTCTTTCAGATTTCTTGTTGCATCAATTACAGTCTTTAATGTATGGCCTCGCTCGATTTCCTTGTATATCCTGTCGCTTGGAGCCTGCACACCAAGCTCGATTCTGGTTGCTCCGAATTGCAGAAAATTGTCTATCTGCTTGTCTGTTGCGTAGTCTGGCCGAGTCTCTATTGTAAGCGCGACATTGCGGTGTTTTGCTGTCTCGTTGATTTTATGGGCTTTTTCAAGAGATTCTGAGGTTTTTTTGTTCATTGCATCAAAGCATGATTTGATAAAATTCTTTTGATATGTGTAATCAAATGATGGAAATGTGCCACCCATTATAATCAGTTCTATCTTGTCTGTCTTGTGGCCAATCTGTTCAAGGACATCTATGCGGTTTTTGGTCTGTTCATATGGATCGTAGTTATACATGGCGGCTCTCATAGCTGCCGGTTCTTTTCCTGTGTAGCTTCGCGGAGCTTCTTTTTTATTTGGACAATATATGCAGTTTCCCGGGCATTCACCCGGTTTGCACATTACTGCAACAATTGCTACGCCAGATATTGTCCTTATTGGTTTTCTTGTAAGAATTGAGAGAATCTTTTTGTTTTCTCTTTCTTTTTGTGTAAGATTCATAAGAATTGATGAGGTCCTTATCAGACCGTTAAGAGGGTAACTACGAGAGTAATCTATCTTAGCTTTTCTTAACTCCTGCTTGTTTGTGACAAGACCTTTTTTGATATCAGCAATAATCAGTCTTGATATCTTTTTTATCAGGTCTTCTTTTTGAATAGATGTCATAAGAATAACTTATATGGATATGTATATATCTAATCTGTCTGTTTCCATATAAGATTGAAGATGTTTTTTGAAAAATTGCCAGTAAAATGATCGCTGTCTGTCCAGAATGATATATTTTGGCTTGAGTGTGTCCTTTCATCATCTGTGAGCATCATAATTGTCTGATCCTTATCAATTGTTATCATGTTTCCTATCGGCAGGCTGCCCTGTTCTTTGATTATTTTTATCTCTGTAAGATTTGACAGGGTTTTTATTATATCCATGTTTTTTGATATCATTGGTGTCAGTATTCTGATCTTTATACCTTTGTTCTGCGCTTTCTGTAATGTGTTTGTATGGTTTTTGGATATGTTTTTAAGGCCATCTTCAGTTGTTATGATGTCAATTGTATCATTAGCTGAGCTGATCATATTTTTTAAGTGCAGATTGAATGACTGATTGCCTTTTAGTGATCCTGATATATCTGATGGATCTATGACAGATAATTGGTTGTTGAACATGTTTTCCAGTTCTTCCAGAGATTCGCTTTTTGAGAATTTGTCTATTCTTTTAATCTTGCTCTCAAGATCTTTTTTAAGAATTGTTTTCTGTTTGCTTATTGCCATGTCAGGGGATATAGCTACATATCTTAGAGGTTTTGTGTGCTGAATTATTGCAAATCCTCTATCTGCAAGGCTTTCAAGGACATCATAAGCTCTTGATCGAGGTATCTCTCCAATCTCTGAAATCTCTCTTGCTGAACCGATTCCTTTTGATAGAAGCGCAATGTAGATCTTTCGTTCATATAGGTTTAGACCAATATTTTTTAACGCATCCAATGTTTCTGTGCTTATCATTTTTTCATCCATATCTTTGGTCACCAGTTAGTTGTGATAAATCAGAACTATTATGATTATAGATATAATCTTTATATAGTTAACTAGCTTTGTCACTGTATAGTCATTATTATAGTATATGTTATAAGGTTTTTATAATTTTTGCCACATTTTTTTGTATGGGTTCTTTATTTCCGTTTGATTCTAAGAGAAAAGGTCAGATAGAATTTATTGAAGCATTTTCTTCATGTCTTGAAAATGGGAAGTCAATGATAGCACAGGCACCTACAGGTATTGGAAAAACAGTTGCGGCTCTGGTACCTGCTGTAGAGTATGCTCTTTCAAAAAATAAGACTGTTGTGTTTATGACTCCAAGACATACCCAGTATAAGATTGTGATTGATACTCTTTTTCAGATGGCTGAAAAAAGCGGAAGTGAAATCAAAGTCGCTAATATCGTAGGTAAGAAATGGTTATGCAATCTTCCGATTGCAGATGATTTGAGCGCTGCTAATTTTTATGATTACTGTAAGACTCTCAGAAAGGAGAAAAACTGTAAATTTCATAGTGCGACAATAAAGGATGGGAAACTTACTGAGGCGGCGGTAAAGAAGATCAAAGAAATAGAGTCAAAGATCATGTCTGCGGAGATGTGTAAGGATCATTGTTCAAATCTTTGTCCTTATGAGATGATTCTGGCGCTCTCAAGAAATGCAAATGTTGTTGTGGCTGATTATTTTCATATATTTCATCCAGATGTCCGTGAGATGTTTCTTGAGAAAAGCGGGCTTGAGATGAAAGATCTTATTCTTGTTGTTGATGAAGGCCATAATCTTGCAGAAAGGATAAGAGAGCTTATGTCTGTGAAGCTTAGCAATAAGAGGATTTCAATGGCTATAAAGGAAGCATCTACTCATAGATTTGATGATATCAGAGAAGCGCTTATTTTTATCAAATCGCAGTTGAGCGAATATGCTATAAAGCCACCAGTTAAAGATATGGAGAAAATTGTCCACAAATCAGCTATTGTGAATATTGTGAACTCAATTACTGATTATCATTCGTTTGTGGAAGAGTTGGATGTTGCGGCGAGTATGGTGAAATCAGGGAAGAAAGCATCATCTATAGAGGTTGTTGCTAATTTCCTGAGAAAATGGGATCAGTCTGGAAAGGGGTTTTCAAGAATCTCAAGAAGGTTTAAGGATATTTCAGGTGAATGGCATTTTGAATTCTCGTTTGATTGCCTTGATCCTTCGCTTGTAACAAAAGATGTGTTTAACAGTGTTCATTCTTCTCTTCTTATGTCCGGAACGCTTAGTCCTCCTGATATGTATAAGGAGATTCTTGGATTTGAAGATGATACTGTGATATTGTCTCTTGATTCACCTTTTCCAAGAGAGAACAAGCTTATGCTTATAATGGACAATGTGACGACAAGGTTTAGTGATCGGGATGAGGATGAGTTTTATCGGATTGCTTCTAATCTTGTGAAGATTGCTAATTTTTCTGATGGTAATGTTGGTGTGTTTTTTCCCAGTTATAATCTGAAGGACCAAATCTATGAACTGCTTAAATCCAAACTGGTGAAGCCTGTGCTTCTTGAACTTCCTTCTATGTCAAAGAAAGAGAAAAATGACTTGCTGCAGCGTTTTGAAAAGTATTCCACTAGAGGTGGTGCTGTGCTTTTTGGAGTGGTTGGCGCGAATGTTTCAGAAGGTGTGGATTTTCCGGGAGAGTTGATGAATACTTCAGTAATTGTTGGTCTTCCGCTATCAAGGCCTGATCTGAAGTTGAAAGTTCTGATTGATTATTATCAGCGGATGATGGGTAAAGGTTGGGATTATGCATATATATTTCCTGCTATGAACCGGGTCTTTCAGGCGGCAGGAAGGTGCATAAGGTCAAAAAATGATAGAGGGGTTGTAGTTCTTATGGACAAGCGTTTCCTATGGCCGAGATATAAGAATCTTCTTCCGCGTGATGCAATGATATATGTGAGTTCTGATATCAAAGCAGAGATCAGGTATTTTTTTGATGGTGGTTGTTTTGAATAGTGATGAGCTTGAGTTGGTCTATTCCAGAGTGTATCATGATATCTTCAATAAAAATGCAGAATTTGTTGTAAAATATTATTCTTATGCAGGGCTTAAGAGCAGGATAAAGCTTGAGTCTCGTTTTATGAAGAAAAAGTTTTTTATTAAGCTGAGTGATGGTTTCGTGGATTTTCCTGAGACTTTTCATGTAGCTCTTGCCCATATACTCATCTCTAAAATAATGCGGCGTGAGTGTCCTTTATCTTATAAGAGGATTTACAGGAAATGGGTGAATCTTGAATCATCTGAAAATATTCATATGGATCTGAAGAGGTCACGAGGGCATAGTATTAAAGATTGTCCTGAAGGAAAGGTATATGATCTAAGTGATTCGTTTTCCAGAATGAATAAATACTATTTTGATGGTGTGCTATCTGTTCCTGTGCTTAAGTGGGGAAATGTCATAACATCCAGAAAATTTGGTCATTATGATCCGTCAAACCATGTGATTCATGTGAGCAAAACTCTAGATAGTGAAAATGTGCCTTTGTTTGTTGTTGATTTTGTGATGTATCATGAAATGCTTCATATTGTTGTCGGTTCAAAGAAGAAAAGATGCAACAGGGTAGTTCATAGTGCTGAGTTTAGGGGTCTTGAGAAGAAATATGAATCGTTTGATGAAGCAAAAGCATTCCTTGAGAAATTAGGATGAGTTTGACTAAGGTATTCAGGAAAATTATTCCGATTTTTCTTCGGTGTCTTCTTTTTGGTTATTTTTTGTTGCTGTGTTTTTTTTGGTTGTATCTTCTTTCTTTTCATTTGAATTATTGATCTTTTCAAATCCATTCAGAATAAGCTGTCTGTTTGGAATCTTCATTGTTCCGTGATCTGTTTTTATTGTAGTATTGATTTTTCCTATATCTTCTACAATTCCTGAGACTTTTTTGGTAGTTATGCGATCGCCTTTTTTCAGTTCTGAAT
>DAOVWP010000013.1 GCA_030636615.1 Candidatus Nanohaloarchaea archaeon | reverse complement strand
CCTTCTATCTTAAATGGCATTGTGACTACACCGATTACAATTGCTCCGCTTTTTTTTGCTTCTTCTGATATGACTGGAGCGCATCCTGTTCCGGTACCTCCACCCATGCCGCTGACCAAAAATATAAGGTCAACGTCCTGAAGAGCACTTCTTATCTCATTTGTTGATTCCTGAGCAGCTTCTTTTCCTTTTGAGGGATAACCGCCTGCACCAAGGCCTTTAGTTACATCTTTACCAATCAGGATCTTGCTGTCTGCCTGAATAGATAAGAGATGTTGTTTATCTGTATTTATTGCAACAGTATCTGCACCAGAAACACCCATCATATGAAGTCTATTAATCGCATTATTACCCATTCCACCAGCACCGATAACTAAAATCTTTGCATCTTTCACATCGTCAAATGTGTCTTGCTGGACAGCCTGTTGCTGAGGCGCAGGAGATGAAAAATTATCAACTGGGGTTTGTGGAACTACAGTTGGTTGTGGTTCTGATACTTCAGGAGTTGCTAACTGCCTGGATGTTTCTTCTTTAGAATCGTTTTGCCTGTTAAGCGCATTCTCTATAAATGACTTCATATTAAATCCCTCGATTAATCAACAATTATGGATCAACTACGCCCTTTTAAAGGTTTCGGTTAAATCCAGTTAGTATAGTATTAATACTGGTTAAGTTATATATATAGATTTCGGTTGAAAGGAGAGTATATTTTGGTAAAACTGATGTTGTAAAAAAGTATATAAAAAAAGAAGTAGTTTATTTAACTTCAGAACTTAAGATTGAGAAGAAGATCCTGGAGTTTTTGTATCTCTTCTTTTTCCTCTAAAGAGATCAGGGTTGTATTTTCAGGTAAAGTAGGGTCGTCCTTGAGCTTTTTAAGATAACTGCCGCTTACTCTTGATGAAATTATGATTATATAGAGTTCGTCTACCTTTTCGTTGTATGCCTTGTATTTCCATGCGGATTTGATGACAGTATCGTAGTATGTGACCTTTATGTCGATACCTATCTTCTTTTCAGGAGTGTCAATAATAATAAATCTCTGGGAAGCTGAAGGGACATCGTAGACTGCATATATCTTTGTGAGAATCTCTACAAGACGCTCATACATACGTTTTTTGATTATCTCAGGATTCTTTGTCTTAAAGTCTATGTTGATAGTGAAAAAATCGTTAAGATCCATGTTCTCTTTAAGGATTTTGGAGATTTCATCAGGAGTGATCTCATAGCGTATAGACAACTCGTCCAGATCCCAGCCTTCCAGCCTTTTCTGGACCATTTTTTTAATATCGCTATCGTCCATATGTTTATCTCCTCTAATAAGAGAAATCAATTGCCTCTTTTCTTGTTTGCAGCGAGGCTTGGCCTGATCTTTTCAGCTCCTCTTCCTTTTGTCCTTACAAGACCTCTGCTTTTCTTTCCTGCAGATGTAAGTCCCCTGTGAACTCTTCCAGTATGAGCTGATTTGTTGACCCATCCAAGTTCTTTATCTTTAATTATTGATGGGTGGTCAGGGTCGAGCATAATCACTTCGTACCATTTGAACAGACCATCTTCACATACATAATATGAGTTAAGGACTTCAAGATTCGGATATTTTTTAGAAACTCTCTCTTCTGAAATTAGCTGCAATGATTTTTTTGGGAAAAATTTCTTAAGTCCTGATCTTTTTGGTTTCCTTCCTGCAAGATTGTGAGGTCTTTCTCTTCCACCACGACCAATCCTTACTCTTGCAACAACTATACCTTGCTTGGCTTTGTAGCCCAGACTTCTTGCACGATCAATCCTTGTAGGTTTTGCAATCCTTACAATTGATGCTTCCCTTCTCCATTTGTAGAGACGGTCTTTCCAAAGGTCACCGAGGTTCTTCTTTGGTCTTTTCCATAAATCCTGAACGTATTTGTAAAAACCCATTATAATCACTTCTTCTTCTGTTTCTATGTGTTACCTCTCGTTCAGGCTTAATCGCCCACATCCTGAGAAGATTATTTTAGAAATATATTAGATTATCTCTAAAAACATCTTTAAATATGTTTGGATAACATTTTTGGAGTATGGATGTTTTATTTGAGGTTAAGAGCGCATATAAGAAAGCAGAAATATCAGATGTTGTCAAGAACGCTGTTGCAGAAGGTCAGTTTATGACAAGCGCATTTGTATCACTTGATCCAAACAAGATTGTCGTGGATTCATGGCAGCTTAATTATCTTAATGAAAAAACAGATGAGTTGACATGTTTTAGTGTTAAGAACGGGTTGGTTGAGTTGATATCTGTATCTCCAAGAGTTCATGCAGAGAAAAAATCGTATGAAGTTGATATGAAAAAAGTCAAAGTGAGCGCGAAAAAGGCACTGAGTATAAGCGAAAAAGAGCTTAAGAAAATATTTAAAGCGACACTTATGAACAAATTGTTTATGACATTGCATAATGATAATATCCATAATAAGGAAATTTGGACAGTCACTTATACGACTGCCGGGTTCCAGTATGTGAAGATTATAATTGATGCCGGATCTGGGGATGTCATTTCTTGTGACCGGAAAAGTTTTCTTCTTTAGTACTTTTAAAAGACATATAAAGTTTATTCCTTAACAGTTATTACTATGGCTAAAGACTATGTTGGGCTTGTGGACAGGGCTCATAATTATTTGCATTTTAAAATAGATTTGAATAAAAAGTATAATTTTGGTTCTGTTTCTGAAAAACTGGCTCAATCTGAACTTAAAGCAAATAAAGCTAAATTTAAGAATTATCTTAAAGTTGCACAAGCTGAGGGTGGTATTGCTTCTGAAGTCCTGTCAGGGAAGGGTACGCTTGAGGATTTTGTGAGTAGCAATAATAAAAAAGTTCTGGATTATGTCAAGAGTTTTAATGATTTTAAGAAATTTCAACCGAATAAAAAGCTGGATAAACGGACTAAATTGATGCTTAGGGAGTTGAATCTTTATGGTCATGATTTATCTGATGTTAGAAATAATCCAATGCTGACTGAAAATATTAAGAGTTTTGGAGAGATGAAGAATTTGGTTAATCCTAAAAGATATGCTCCTGCTGAGTGTATATTAACTGAAGCAGGGGGTTCAACTATCTTCTGCAGTAGTGTATCTATTGTCTTATTTAATATGAACTTTCTTGAAGTGGCTTCTATTTTCGGTTTAATGTTTATTATGTATGGAGTTGGGAGAAATTTACATGACTCTGCATACTGGAGAAATCAAGATAAGGTTTTGTCCGGTTTAAATTGTGTATCCGCTTCTCAGGTTGTGAAAGCAAGAATATTTGATGATGTTGTGAAAGATGTTTATTCAGATATCAAAAAGTGAGGTTGTGATGTTACTATGGCTAAAGACTATGTTGGGCTTGTGAAAAGAGTTGAGAATTATAATTCTATCAAGACAGAATTGCATAAGGAGTATAAAGATGGTTATATTTCTAAAAAGGATTTTCAATCTGAACTTGAAGTAAATAAAGCTAAATTAAGGAATTTGCTTGAAGTTGCTAAAGCTGAAGGTGGTATTGCTTCTGAAGTTTTGTCAGGGAAGAGTACGCTTGAGGATTTTGTGAGTAGTCAATATAAAGAAGTCCGAAAGCATATCGAGAGTTTTAAGGATTTTAAGCAGTTTAAACCTAATAAAAAGCTGGATAGACGGACTCAGTTGATACTTAGAGAGTTATATGATAATTATGATAAGAAGATTATCAAGACTAATCCGATGCTTACTGAAAATATAAAGAGATTCGGAGAAAAGAAGAGTTTGTTTAATCCTAAAATGTATGATTATAGAGATGCTCTAACGATGTATGCGGGTTTATTTTATTTTCCTATAGGTGCAGATTATTTGTTGTCTACTGATATTTCTAGTATTACTTATTGGGATCTACTTGCGGGAATATCTGTAATAGTTGGTCTTACATGTATTAATTCTGTAGTTGCAAATAGTTTAATGAAACCTAAAAATTGGAAAAAATCAAATTTTGTTTTATCCAGATTAAAAGATGAATCTGCCTCTATGGTTGTAAAAGCAAGAATATTTGATGATGTTGTGAAAGATGTTTATTCGGATATGAAAAAGTGAAGTTGTTTTTTGTTTATATTATTTACAGATAATCTATTTCTATGCGTCCATTATGCGCTATGTGCAAAGGAAGAAACCTGTGCGGTATCAAGGTCTGCCCATTGGTTCCAAAGATGAAAATTCTTGAAGCAGATATTGTCAGATCAGGAAGGGATCAGCTGTTCGGATCGTCTCCACCATCAATCTTTGTCGGGAGATACGGATATCCAAAGGTGTATGTCGGAGGACTTGCGCCAATTGAGTCGGGAGATACTTCATTCTATGATGATCCAATCATGTGGGCGCGTAAAAAGAAAAGTATTGAAGAGATCTTTGGGTTCCGCTCATCACTTGTGAACTCACGGAGTGTTGTTGATATAAAAAAAGGCGGAACATTTCTGGAGGATCTGCAGGAAATTGCCATGGCAAAAAGACCTGTTGATATGGAAGTGAAATATAAGAAACACATTCATGCAGATATAACCTTTTCTGATATGTCACCGGTGCAGGGACCTTCTGGTGAGATAAAGACACTTGATCTGTGCGGCAATGTGAAAGTTGATCGAAAAGTTGATAAGACTATAACTGATTCGGATCTCAAGACTGTGGATGCAGTGCGTTACCTGTATAAACACAAAATCAATGAGAATAAGATTGTCAATCTTATAGCTGGCGGGCTTCTTGGGGTTGAACGGAAGCTTGTTCCTACAAGATGGTCAATAACAGCAATAGATGATACAATTGCGCAGGGATTTATGCAGGAGATCAGAAGATATGATAAGATTTCAGAGTATAGGGTATTTTCATATGAGTATCTGGGGAACCATTTTGAGATAATACTTATGCCCTATCATCTGAGTTTTGAGGTGATTGAAGCAGTAATGTCAGGAGGTAATGATAATATCAGGATGATATGTGATTCTGAAGAGTTTGGCGGACGAAAGAATTATGCATCAAATGTTGCAGGAGGTTACTATGCTGCAAGAATGCCTGTTGTTGAATACTTAAATCGTATAAGGAAGCAGGCAAGTATACTTATAATGCGCGAGATAAAGCCACAGTATTATATGCCTCTTGGGGTGTGGGTTGTGCGGGAATGCGTAAAAGAGGCGATGCGACAGGGATCTTCAAAGTTCAGTACGCTGGATGAGGCGATGAGTTATGCAGGTTCAAGATTGAGCATTCCAATCGATAAGTTTAAGACTAAAAGTGTTATAATAAAAAGAATAAGGACACAGAGAAATCTTACGAATTTCTCAATCAGTCCTTGAATGCATCAATATCTTCCAGCTCTTTTCTTATGACTTCTATGCCTTCTTTGATCATATCAACAGATTTTGCTCCTGTTATTACGATCTTTCCTGAGCTGAACAGAAGGAAAACAAGTTTTGGCTCGTGAATCCTGTGAACTACGCCTGGAAACTGTTCCGGTTCATATTCACATTCAGGCAGTTTGAAGACAATCTTGTTGAGATCCAGTTTTCGTTCAAGTGCAGCGGAAGCAACCATGTTGACTATACTGATGTCAAGCTGATCTGAAACTTTAATATCATGCTTTTTGAAATCTTTCAAAGTGTTTTCTATTGCTACTCTTGCCTGATCCTTAGACTTTGATCCCGAGCAGATAAGTTTTCCTGTACTGAAAACAAGAATGCTTGCTTTTGGCTCATCAAGACGGTAAACAAGTCCAGGGAATGATTCCGGATTGTATTCTGCTTTAATTAATTTTGCAGCAAGGTCTTCAAGGACATATTTTGAGTGTGTGTCGCATGAAACAACACAGTTTGTTACTTTAAGATCATATTTTGTCATCTGAATCTTTCCTCCATTTTTATACTTTTACCTGATGAACACAAATTATAGTATTTCCTCTTATGAGCATAACACCATATTTTTTGGTTCCCTCTTCTGTAATCTCTTCTGCGTCTTCCAGAAGTACATGAAGATTATAATCAAAATCTTTTAAAATACCAGTAATGGTTGTGCGGTTTTTCAGATCCAGTGAAACTCTTTTTTTATCTAAAAGGTCTAACCCATCAAGTGGTCTTGCTATATTCATATACATATCACTTCTGTTATTTTTGTTTATAAAGTATTTATAAATTCTTTATAAAGATATTTTATAAATAATAACTTTATATATGACTTGCCGGTTTATCCGAAATCTTTTAAAAGCTTTCATTTAAACTTATTCTATCTTGGTGCGAACTGATGGAAAAAAATATACCTGAATTAAATGTTGGGATTGTCGGACATGTTGATCATGGGAAGACTACTTTGACAAGCGTTCTTACTGGAAAATTTACTGATGTGCATTCTGAGGAAATAAAAAGAGGTATTACAATAAGACTCGGATATGCTGATACTACTATTTATGAATGTCCTAAATGCAGTGAGGACAATCTAAAGTATTCAAGGTTCCCTAAATGTTTCCATTGCGGGTCTGCAACAAAGAAACTTCGTAGTCTCTCTGTTGTTGATGCACCGGGGCATGAGTCCCTTATGGCTACTGTGTTATCAGGGGCTTCAATCATGGATGGGGCACTGCTTCTGGTTGCTGCAAATGAGAAATGTCCACAGCCACAGACAGAAGAACATCTGGAAGCCTTAAGGATTGCAGGTATTAAGAATATTATTATTGTACAGAACAAGGTTGATATTGTAAAACCTGAAGAAGCTAAAAAGAATTACGAGCAGATCAAGAAATTTGTGAAGGGTTCTTTTGCAGAGAATGCTCCTATCATACCTGTATCTGCGCAACACTCTATTAATGTAGGATACCTCTTTAAGGCAATATATGATAATATCCCTGTGCCTAAAAGAGATGAGAAAGCCAATCCCGAGTTTCTTGTTGCAAGAAGTTTTGATATCAACAAGCCAGGTACAGCTATAGACAAACTGAAAGGTGGTGTGCTTGGAGGTTCTATAATTGCAGGCGTCCTCAATGTAGGTGATGAGATTGAAATAATGCCGGGAATCGCAAGAAAAGATAAATGGAAATCTATCATTACAAAGATTACAAAAATATTTCATGGCGGCGTATCTGTGAAGTGCGGGAAAGCAGGAGGTCTTCTTGCAGTAGAGACTCAACTTGACCCGTTTCTTTCAAAATCAGATAGTCTTGCAGGCAGTGTTGTTGGTCTGAGCGGGAAACTTTCAAAGAATTGTAGTGAGATGAAAGTAAAGGTTGAATTCCTCAAAAGAATTGTAGGTACAGAAGAGCTGAAGGGCAACCAGACTAATCTGATGCGGAATGATATAATATTAATCCATCTCGGGACACAGAGAACTATTGGAATCTGTGTCAAGCCGGGAAATGTTGCTGAGTTTAAACTGCCAAAAAGACCTCTATGTGTCAATAGTGGAGAAAAAGTAGCATTTTCAAAACAGATCAACAAGAGATGGAGGCTTATCGGATACGGGACTGTTCAGTGAAAATAACCTGTAGCGTGTCCTTTTTCACTGCATTTTGGGCAGTCATAATCAACAGTATATTTTATCTCATCTATGATTGAAGATGTGACAATAAATATTGTGTCGACTTCTACATCTTCTAGACGGAAAGAGTGACCGCATTTACATTTTACCAGGACTGTTGTTTTCATAATATTGTATATATCTTTATGTTATATATAAAAAGAATTGTTGTAAACTTATCTTGTTAGATGATGAAATCGCGAGGTGAACTGATTCATGATGAATGATGGGCGATCTGATAACACTAATTTTATAAAGTTAGTAAGGTTATAATAATAATTATGAACATACTTGTTAGCGGTGGAGCAGGATATATAGGTTCTGTTACTGTCAAACAACTACTTGATGAAGGACATAGTGTTACTGTTGTTGATAATCTTGTAAAAGGTCGGCGCGAACTGGTTGATTCGCGAGCAGATTTCTGTGAAGTTGATATATTGGATGTCAAGGCACTGGATGATGTGTTCAGTTCCTCTTCTTTTGATGCTGTGGTTCATTTTGCTGCGCACAAAGATGCAGGAGAATCAATGGTAGATGTTCCAAAATATTCTGAAAATATTGTCGGCACAATAAATATTCTTAATATGATGGTTAAATATGATGTCGGCAAAATGGTATTTTCGTCTTCGGCTGCTGTTTATGGTAACCCAAAATATGTCCCGATAGATGAGGAGCACCCGACTGAGCCGATCAATTATTATGGGATGACCAAGCTTGTGTGTGAACAGAAAATGGAGTGGTATTCAAAGGTTCATGGGATTGTATGCGTATCTTTGCGGTATTTTAATGTTGCAGGGGATAAGCTTGGCTATATTGATCCAAATGCATCTAATGTCATTCCGAAAATACTGGAGGTGGCTACTGGTGTGAGGGATAAGCTACTTATTTTTGGAGATGATTATGATACAGTTGACGGGACTGGTGTAAGGGATTATATTGATGTTCGTGATCTTGCACAGGCGCATATACTTGCATTGAAACTGGATTCGTCTGATCAGATCAATCTCGGAACATCTGAAGGTACTTCTGTGAAAGAGTTGATGGATGTTATGGAAGAGTTGTGTGGGAATTCTATTAATCATGAGGTTGTCGGAAGGAGAGAGGGTGATCCTGCATCTCTTACAGCTTCATATGATAAGGCATACAAGGTTCTTGGATGGAAGCCAGTCTATGGGATAAAGGATATGCTTGATAGTATGCATAAGGCTTATTGTCAAAAATAATTCTTACTTGTTTTTACCTGTGAGGGGTACGAATCTTACAGGAACAGACATATCTTCTAATATGAGTTTTCCCTTGATTTTACGGTATCTTTTGAGGTATTGATAGTCTGGATCACCTTCAGGTACTATAAGTATTCCGCCATCTTTTAATTCTTCTACCCAGCTTTTAACTAATCTTTGTGATGCGGCAGTTATGATAATTCTATCAAATTTTTGGTTGAGTGATAGTGTTCCGTCATGAAAGTAAATCTCTGTGTTTTTTATGTTGCATCTTGAATGGTTGTCTTTTGCAAAATCGACAAGTTTAGGAATTATCTCTACACTTATCACTTTCTTTGCAAGTCTTGACAGAATAGCTGACTGGTAACCTGAGCCTGTCCCGACTTCAAGGACTATATCACTTTTTCTTACGTCCAGCATCTGAGTCATCAAAGCTACTATATATGGTTGTGAGATTGTCTGGTTTGACCCTATAGGTAGCGGGCCGTCATAGTAAGCGTTCTTTTTGTATTCAGTTGGGACAAATTCTTCTCTTGGGATGTTGAGAAAGGCGTCAAGTATTCTTTTGTTTTTTATTCCTCTTTGCTCGAGATCAAATACCATGGCAAGACGGTGTTTGAGATAATCTGTCATAAGGATTATTTGTGTGTGGATGTTCAAATATTTAAAGGTTTGAGGGATTATTATTTGGAAGTGGTAAATATGGAAGATTATGAAAAAATATTTAATGAGTATAAAAGAGGAGAAAGAAAGGTTCCGCAGATTTCTATGAGTGGTTTTGATATCATGAAAAGCTCAGAGTCGATTTTTTTAAAGGAATTAAAAAAGATAGAGAAAGAAGTTGCTGAAGATTATGTTAAAAAGTACAGTAGGAAGGTAAAAGATCGTAAAATCCTTGGTTTATTATTTGATTCGGAACATACAGAGATTTATTTGGGTATTACAGATGCAATCGACAAATCTAGAGAAGATTACAAAGATAAGGTATATAAAAGAATACCTAGATCAAAAGAGATATTATATGGATCACCAGATATTTATGCTATTGATAAGATTATGAGGGACTTAATTGATTACATTGAAAAACCTAGTTATATGTCTTTAAAGAAGGATATTGTAACAATCTTTGAAAAAGTAGAAAAATATAATGAAACTGTTAATCATATTACAAGATTATTGCCAAAAGATTTAAAGAAAGAAGATCATTTCAAAAAATTACATAAAACAGATGTGGCGACAATAAACAAATGCTTAAAAAACATGATATTGAATAAAATAAAGGTTGATTTAAATATTACTAAATTGAGCGAGCCCCTTCAAAATGTTGTGAAAAGTGTTAGTGATACAACATATAAAATAACTGCAACATTACCTCATATTAAATATGATGATCTTTGCTTTTTTGATTATCACATTGAAAGTTATGTCCGAGAACATAACAAAGGTAAAATAATCAAAAAAGTGGAAAAACCTAATATTAATATACCGCCTAAATTGAAAATTTACGGATGAATAAGATTTGAGGTATTATCCTCTTTGAGTGGTGAATATGGCAGATTATTTTGATGAAATTGTTAATGAGTATAGAAAAGGGAAAAGAAAGGTTCCGCAGATTTCTATGGGTAAGATTGGTATTATAGAAAGTGCAGGTTCTAATATTTTTAAGGAATTAGAGAAAATAAAAAAGGAATTTATTAAAGGATATGTTAAGAATAACAGTAAAAAGGTGGAACCAGATAAATTATTTGGTATTCCATTAAATAAAGAACATATAGAAGTTGATTTGGATAGGGAATTGATTGAAAAATACAGAGAAGAATACCTAGAAAGAGCATATAAAGAGATACCAGAAATAAGAAAAGTAATATATGGAGATTTAAGATATTATGGAGCAGGTTTACCTCGTATTTTAGCTTGTTTTTTAGATGTTAAACCGCCAACAATTTTATCTATTAAAAAACCTTT
>DAOVWP010000090.1 GCA_030636615.1 Candidatus Nanohaloarchaea archaeon | reverse complement strand
ATAGTACCTTTTAAGTCAATTAACTATCGAAGATATATTCTGTATTAGGTAGTTAATAAACTTTGTTATTGTTGAGTCAATACTAATAATCTGACTAAGAAGTTGTGAAAATGATATGTGGAGTAAATGGTAAGACTTTTCCTGAAGAATTAGTTGGGATTTCCATATTAGAATGTGAGAGAATCTGTTATGATAATATTAAATAACTTTCTCTATCTTTAACAATTTTAACATTTCTTCAACAGAGTGCGCGGCTCTTGTGATACCCATGCTCCTTGGATCTGTGTCTGTTCCTGCAAAGTAAAGGTTTTTGAATGGAGCTTGTGGGCCGGAGAAGAAAGAGTCTGTTGTTATTGCGGCTTTTTCAGGTATTGTTATCTGTTCATGTTTCAGATCTATCCGGTTTTCTATGTCCGGAAATATCTTTGTAATTGTGCTCCATGCGGATTTTTTGGTTTTCTCAATCCTGTTGTTTTTTACAATAAAACTGAAAGCAATCAACTGTTTTCCTTTCGGAGCGAGGGTTGGGTCAAGATTGGATGTCGGCATTGCCCAGAATGGCTCACCAGACTCAAACCAGATTTCTGATCCTTTATAATTCATATCCTTAAGCGGTTTTTTCAGGCCAAGCCAGAGTGTGTAGCTTTTCGCCTGTTTTATTTTCCTGAGCTTTTTTTCAAAGTCTTTCGGGAGTTTTTCTGTTGCTATTTTTCCAAGGTCTTTTACAAAACCTGTATAGATTATCGTATCAGCTTTGTAGGTTTTTTTGCCTGATTTAATGCCTACTGCTTTTTTGTTTTCTATGATTATCTTTTTTACTGGAGAATTTAGTTTGATTGTTACCATGTCTTTTTGAAATGATTCGGTTACAGTAGATATTATATTTCCGAGTCCGCCTTTTGGATATTTCTGACCCTTTGAAGTGTTGTGGGATATAAGCGCGCGTTTAAGGGTCTGAGGACAATCTTTCAGGCTTAGTCCATGTATCCCCTCTACGCCAAATCCTGCGAACATTCTTGCTGAAGGTGTCTTTTTCATTGATGTTCCGCTCAGGAAATAACATAGTGTGTCAATAAGACTTATAGCATTTTTAGATAGGCTGTAATTTTTGATAATATCATATACTGATTTTTCTGTGTTTTTTCCAGGGGTTATATTTTTTGTGATTTCATGCAGTATCAGGATGGTGAATATCAGTCGGTCTTTTTTTGAGATTGCATTGAAGCTGAACCAGTCTTTCAGTGATGCAGGTACAGGGCAGAGATCTTTTTTTGTCCTGAAATAATAGTTGCCATGCGATACCATTTTTGGCAGTCCGTTTGCGTATATGTTCATAAGTCTTTTGAGCGGACCTTTGCGCAGACCAGTTATAGCGTGAGGACCTGTGTCTATGGTATATCCATCTATATTATAGCTTCGGGCATTACCACCTATAGTGTCGCTTTTTTCAAATATAAGGACTTTTTTGCCTTCTTTTGAAAGCGCAAGGGCTGAGAGAAGAGCGCTTATACCTGCCCCGATGATTATTACATCTGTCTTATCTGCTTTTGGTTGTTTTATTGGCATTTGAGACACAGTTTGTCTTAGAAGATTATATTATTGTGGTACAGGTGTATTATTTTTTAGTCTTAATTTCTTTTCGATTGCTTTGACAACTCTATTTGTGCATTTTTTTGGCATTATAGCTTTTACCGGTGTGATTATCTCTTCGTGCTTGTCATCTTTTTTTGCATGTATTCTGCCTTTTGTTATGTTTTCAGCAAGGTATCTTGTCATCAGTTTGATCTCTTCGTTTCCTTTGAATGCATGTACATAGAGTTTTCCTGCTTCAAATCTTTTAGGCGTTAAGAATTTTTGTACTTCCGGATCGCTGAAGTATTCGTTTATGTCTTTTGCATTAGGATTTATAGATCCTAAAACCATTTTAGTCAGATTCCAATCATCTTTTTCCTGCATTTCCTGTGTCTCCTGATATGTCAGGATTTCTCCGGTCGTTTCGGCAATGTGATTTATCTTGTTGAAACCCTTATTAGTATCTGCATGGTTCTTTAAGTAATCTAAGTAGTTGTTTTTTAATTTCATCAGTTTTGCTGTGTTTTTGGCTGTTTCAACTGATCTGTAATGTTTTGCAAGGTTCTGGTTTTGGTTCATATCACTGTCTGCTTTGATATCTGCATGGAACATTGCTGAGAATAATTCCTCGCAGTAATGGTCAACAATGTTATTTTTGAGACCTGATGCGTTGAGATCTCTTATGTCTCTTACAGCTTCTGCGTATTTTATATTAGATGAGGTTCTGCTAAATTCCGGCAGAAATCTTCTTTCCATTTCGTTGACATATAATCCTTCAAGATATTTTATCTGTTCTATATTATCTCCTTTTGATGATCTGGCGACAGTAATCTTATCTTCAAGTCTTTTTGCGCGCGGCGAGAATTTTGTGTTATGAATATACTTTTTCATGTCTTCTTTGTTGATTAGGTCAGTAAGTTTATCTTCATATGCCTGAAGTTTATTGTTCAACACAAGCTTTGATACATTCAGAATTATTGAGGAAAAGATTTCATATTCTTTTATGTTGTCTTTATTTTGTTTGATATTATCTCTGGATATATTGTATAGATCGAAGATCTGGTATGGTTCAAGATGTGAACATATTTTTGAAATAAGGCTGATAAATTTGTTGCTTCCGTCTGAGCGCTTGTTTAT
>DAOVWP010000117.1 GCA_030636615.1 Candidatus Nanohaloarchaea archaeon | reverse complement strand
AGTATCATCAATTGATACATCATCCCCCGAATCCTCAACACCTTCACCATTCCACTGGAATATCCATCCCTGAACTTTCACAGCATTATCAAACAGCACCTTGTCTCCTGATAGAGGTACTTCCAGAGGATCAATAGTCTCATACTCCATACCTTCAAGAGCAGATACTGCATCATCTGTCAAAAGAAGTGTCCTCAGAAACTCAGCATCTCCTCCTCCACCGGAATGAATAAGTATTTTCTCATCTTTCCATATATTCGGCTCGCCCGGAAGTGCTGTTATATCAATCTCATCAAGGCTCACAGACGACCCGTCACCCAGAGGGCATCCATTACCGGAAAGTCTTAAAGAAGTCCCGGAAATTTCTCTAATGATCGGACTGTCTCCGACTATGACATCATCCTTTCCAAATATTATCAAAGGTATTCCAAACCCCGAGCCGTACGCATCATCATAATCCTTCATGATTCGGCTATTCCCTGAAGACCTGTAAACTTCATACTCAATTACGACAAGGTCTATAGTCTTAGGTGCCGTATCAAGCACAACAGGATCTGCCTGTGCGCAGTGCGAGCATCCTATGCCGGTAAAATATACCGCGCAGGCATCAGAAGATGCATGAACAGTAGGCAGAAATAATAAAATAAATACAAAAAACACAGCAATTCTATGTCTAAAATCCATCTTTATCTCCTCACTTATATCTTATATCTCCAGGAGCTTATATCTTTTGGTATAATCCAAACCTATAAATATCAACAGACGCAATATAATTGTATGGAAAACAAGCAAAAAGACGAAATCCTGATGGAAATCGCAATCGGAAAATGTGTATCGCATAAGCTGCCAAGTTACATGCAAAACAAAAAAAAGTCTGCATCCAAGCCGTCTGTAGCAGAACAGGTTCTTTTCAGATAAGGTGTCTTAGGTTCTTTCTATACATCTGCACATTCATTTAAAAACAATATTAAATGAAATTGCATTACACCTGCCTTTAAAGAAGTTAATCGTCATCAAAGATAAATAATTCATCAATTCTTATTTTCAAGACCTTGGCGATATCATGAGCTAATTTTAAAGAGGGATTGTATTTCCCTTTCTCAAGAAATACAATTGTTTCCCTTCGAACCCCGACCTTTGATGCAAGCTCTTCCTGAGTCAGATCATACTTTGCCCGAAGCTCCTTGATTCTCGTCCTCATCTGTATCTCTCCTTCATCTTATCTGCCCATCTTATCATAATAAAACAACGAGACAAGGCACATCAGAAGCGACCCGCCAAAGAGAGCCACAAATGCAGGAGCAAACAATTCAATACTGCCTGTCAGGTAAATATACGCAATAGTTCCAACTCCAAAAAATATAGTATATACAAAAGCATTCCTTGTTGCCTTGCCTGTATTTACCTCAATCCTCTCATCCTTTGCATTGTATGTTGCAAAGTAAGGGATAAAACAGAGGAACCATAAAAACGCAGTTTTCCCCTCAACGAGATACAGTAAACTCACAACTGACAAAAACCCCAGATACCAAAGCATGTTTTTCATTTTATATCACCTTCCTTTTATAATACCACCTAAGCACCAGCCATGAATATGCTCCGACAAGTAACACAGTAGTGTACATACCCTTAAGTTCAATATTAAGTGACCCGATTTTATCTGCCCAATACAAAATTGTTACCGCAAGCAAAACAATCCAAAATGCAGCATAACCAGCTTTCTCATTGATTCTCGTAACCCTTTCATCTGCTATAAGCTCAGTTTTTGGTTTTGTCGAGGCAGCTAATCCCATAATGCTCATAATTATGCCAACAAGAACTGATATTCCTCCAAGAACCATTATTGTCTTGGAACCAGTTTGAAAAAACAACGCAACACTTCCGAGTAAGATAGTAATCAAACCAACCCCTATAAATGATAAAATATCTTTGTCTTTTCTTATTTTCATCCCACTTACCTCTTAAAGTTACATAATTATAACATTATGTTATATATATATAACATTAAAGTATTTAAAGCTTTCGTTTTCATAAAATTCTTTTATTAACTCATACACAAAACCTATATTTCATAGCACATCCCTTCTTCTCAAACATATCTTTTATCAACCCTCTCCAAATCCGCCACTTTTGTTACGACTAAAGTTGCA
Organism: Candidatus Nanohaloarchaea archaeon; assembly: GCA_030636615.1. Taxonomy (GTDB): domain Archaea; phylum EX4484-52; class EX4484-52; order EX4484-52; family GLR71; genus DAOVWP01. The sequence continues at coordinate 78 of DAOVWP010000117.1, read as the reverse complement.
AAGAATTTATATTTTCTGTCAATAAAATAATAATCCTGCTGTAACACATTTCTCTAAAATTTTAGAGGCGTAGAATCT
>DAOVWP010000118.1 GCA_030636615.1 Candidatus Nanohaloarchaea archaeon | reverse complement strand
GATTATCTCTTCCAGCTCAGTTGATGTGGCAGGACGAACAGAACTGTCCTGATCCTGCTGTTTTGGCGCAAAGAAACGGAAGAGAGTGGAAAATACCATAAATAGTTATTTGGATCTGGTCTTCATAAATATTTGTGTTGATTTATTGAAATAGTAAACTTAGAATGTGGAATGTGAGGATTACTTTGTTATTTTGTTGTCACAATTGGCTTGTCTGCAACTATGACTGTGTGTTCCTGTTGGGCGACTAATCCATCTGATACTTCTTTTAGCGGAGGATAACACTCAATTATCCCTGAATTATACAGGTTTGACAGAGCATTGTCAAGAATCAGTGGGTTCATCTGTATCCATCTTTTGGAAAAAGGCATATTATGGAATTTGTTTTTGGATAGATCGAGTATCTTTCTTGCAGATGCGAGCCTTGTATTTCCTCTAAGATAGCGGAAAATTATCGGAGAACCGCTTTCTTTTATCATACCTTTTCCTGTAGTACAGAAAGGCTCGATTGCAAAAACCATACCTTCTTCCATTTCAATCTTCCTGCCGTCATCGTAGTTTGGTATACTTATCCCTGCATGTAGCTTATAAACATCCAGCTTGTGACCAGTCAGATTTCTTATCGGCTGGAAACCGGCAGAAGTTATTATGTCTTCTATTATTGCTCCGATCTCAGATGTCATTGTACCAGGTTTTGCGTTCTTGATAGCAGAATCAACTGCATCCTTTGCTGTTTTTTTGAGATCTTTATGGTTGGGATCCAGACAGATTGTTGTGGCAGTATCTGCAATACAACCATCTATCATTACAGCGAGGTCTGCTTTTACTATATCAGTATCAGATATTTTACGCGGATCATTTATGGTTGCTGTATCATGGGCAGCAATAGAGTTTGAAGAAAGGGTTACAGGACAGGCAGAAACAGCGCCGAGCTCTGTTATTTTTTGTTCAGTCTTTTCAATTATATCAAGAATTGATGCGCCCGGAACAACTAACTTGCTGTAATATTCAAGAACTTTATTGGCGATTGATCCTGCGTTCATATAATTGTCAAGAATATGTTCATCAAGCATGAAAAAAGATTATTGGTATAAGTTTATATTTGGGTTGTATACATTGTCGCATACTTTGGGGGTTATACTGGATAAGGTAACTAGCAGGAGTGGTAAGGAGATTATATACTACGCTTATCAGCAAGGTCTGTTTATGAAACATCTTTGCATGATGAGCCTGACAGTAATTGTTGCGCTTGTCTTAACCGTAAACGGAACCACTGTGTGGGCAGTAGAGCCTGATTTTGATATCTATTCTGTAGAGCAGAGTGTGCTGAGTGGAAAGGATTACCTGATGGTCGCCTCTGTAAGCAATCCGAACAATAGCAGCCAGAGTGGAAATCTTTCTGTGAAAATCGGAAAGCAGACCTCTAGCGGCTATTCATATAATTGGGAAATTGTCACTGTTCAGATTACAGTAAACGGAAATAGCACAGAGTTGTATGAGTATAATTTCAGCACACTGCTTGAAGGAGTAGAACCAGGGCATTATAAGGCATATGGGAAATTTTACTACAAAGACAGTTATAAGGTAGCATATTATGAATTTGATGTGCTGGAGAATCAGAACCCTGATCCGGTCGATGAGCCCGAGCAGGATTCCGGCGGAAAAGATGCAAAGATGTTTTTGAAGTTGCTTAACAATCCAGTAGATGTCTCTTTTGGAGACAGTACTGTTGTTGGTGTGGAAATGGTCTCTTCAGGGGATGTGGAGAAAGTAAGGCTTGTTGCGTATATTGACAAGCCTGAGAAGGTTGCGGTTGATCTGTCCGGCAAGATTATTGTGAACAAATATTGCTATAAAGACAGCGGGATTGAGATCAGAAAAGTTAAGGGAGGAGCCAACTATGTTGTTGCGCTCCCGCTTTTTATATACGATAACTGCGATCTTGAGATGGAGGGAGGGATGTATCGGATTGTTGCAAGAGATTGTGTTTTTTTGGATGGAAAATGGGAATATGGGAAAAATAAGGTCTATGGATATGTTAATGTGTCCGGATTTGATAGAGTGAGGTGCACAGAGCTATTGGAAAAGAAGATTGTGGAGAAGGAGTCGGGGTCGGAGGTATGGAGGGAGGTTGGAGATAGGAACGGATTGTTTGAGAAGTTTGTTGATATTGTAAGAGGATATTTTAGCTTTAAGGGTTAGGGTT
>DAOVWP010000133.1 GCA_030636615.1 Candidatus Nanohaloarchaea archaeon | reverse complement strand
TGACATTCAACAAGTTTGAGACAAGGATAGCTAAGACACTGGATGCAAGAGACAAGGCGCAGACTGAGACAGGAGAGAAGAAGATCTATATGCCCAACATCACGGCAGAGACTATGAAGATGCTTGAAAGAGCAGATTATGTCAAGTCGTTAGGCGGGGAGTACATCATGGTGGATATCCTGACCTGCGGATGGGCCGGATTGCAGACTGTAAGAGATGCAAACCTTAACATGTTCATACATGCGCACAGGGCAGGGCATGCGGCTTTTACAAGGAATCCGAAACATGGCATCAGCATGAAGACTATTGGCAGGGTGGCAAGAGTGATAGGAGTTGATCAGCTGCATATAGGTACTGCTGTCGGGAAGATGGAAGGGTCGGCTGAAGATGTCACAGGTTCACAGAAAGGGCTTGAGGAAGATATGTTCGGTATCAAGCCGGTTCTTAGTGTCGCATCAGGAGGGCTTCACCCGGGACATACACCTGATCTTGTGAAGATATTAGGCAAGGACATTGTCGCGCAGTACGGCGGCGGGTGCCACGGGCATCCGGAAGGTACGAGAGCAGGGGCTACAGCTATAAGGCAGTCTATTGAGGCTGCGACTAAAGGGATATCTCTTAAAGAATATGCTAAATCAAGATGGGAACTTGCTCTTGCTTTGAAGAAGTGGGGGTAATTCCTTTTACAATCCCCATATATCTGTTGATATGGTCCAGATGACCTTTTAAGAAGTTAGCGTTTGTTATGTATCTGTAGATTCGCTTCTGATTACTTTCAGATATAGGGATATCAAGAAGTTCCATATATTTCATGAGCACGCCCGATGCAAGAAGAAGATCTGCTTCTTCCGTTCCTTTTTGTTCTATAAGAAGACGTAATGAATATTTTGAATTATTGCTATAATCAATCCTACAAAGAATATCATTTGCATTATACTCTGTATTTGAACATATTTTTATCTCAACAGGATTATCAGTATCCAAATCATTCAGCCCTTCATCAAGAGAGAACAATTGATCAGTAAAAGAATCAACATCTGATTTTATATGACCAAATATATCCTGGCATTCCTTTTTCATGCTATCTCGGTATGTATTGATCATCATTTTCAAAATGTCTAAATCCTTTGTTTTTCCGGACCTGAAATCAATTGAATGTTTAGCAAAAGCATTATGAAAGTATTTGAAGGCAGTCTTTTCAGACAAAGAATCATTTGTATTCAGATAGGATAGAAATGATTCAAATTCATCGAAATATTCAGGAATATTTTTTCTATAGCTTTTAAGATTAATTGAAATCGCTTTTTTATTTTTTGATTTAGAAGAACTGTTATTAAGATTATGTAATATATTATTATTATTTCTTGTTAAAAATAGTGGTATCCCTCTGTCAGTATAAATGCTACCGACATTAACAGTGCTTTTTTTTGTATTGTAATGCTCTAAAAAAGATAAAACATATATATTTCTGATTACAGTGATAAGGCCACCCATATTCAATTCGCTTTCTGAGATTGACATATCAAAAACCGGAATACAATACTTACAATCAATCAAGATTCTGAACTTTATAAACTTTTTTTGTCACCGCAGCACAAAAACAATAAATACATCTATACACAAATAGAAAACAGGATGATGATATGAAAATAATTGTGATTGGCGGCGGAAAAATAGGAGAGCACCTGACAAAAGTGCTGTCAAAGAAAAAACACAGCATAACGCTTATAGAAAATGAGAAAGAGCTGTCAAATGAACTTGCTTCAAACCTTGATGCGCTTGTCATAAACCAGGATGGAACGACAATGTCAATCCTCAAGGAAGGCGGCATAGAGGAGTGCGACG
>DAOVWP010000063.1 GCA_030636615.1 Candidatus Nanohaloarchaea archaeon | reverse complement strand
GATGATTTTGCTTGGCATTATGCCATTTATTTCAAGGTAATCAATTGCGTGTTTTGATATCAGGATGTTATCTGTATTTGTTTTTGTAGATGAATCTATCGGGAATTTTTTTGTCGGAAAAAGTAATGTGATAAGCGGAACGACATCTTCACTGAACTTGTCAAATCTTTTGATTGTTTCTCTTGTTGATCTTTCATGGATCTTGTCTCTGTTTTCAGATGAGATGTCTGAGATTGTTTTGTTATATTCTTTGTTATCTATTGGAGTTTTTTGGTCTTGATGTGAATCTCTTTTTCTTCTGAGTTCTTCTTCTGTGGTTTTTAAAATCTTGTTGTGTGTGTTTCCAAAACCCATATTAATCACGCTTTTATTTCTCTTTTTTGTGATTTCAGATAGATCGGTTCATCTCTGGATAAGATATCTCTCAGATCCGGATTGAATCTGTATTTATCATATTCATCTTTGATCATTATTCCTTCTTTTTCTAATATAATGAGAAGATTCTGAACTTTTTGATTTTCTTTTAGTGGATTTATCTTTGAATATTTTGTGAAACCTAATTTTTCGAATTCTGTTTGGTAGTGTTTTATCTTTTCTTTAGAAGCAAAGAGTTTGTTGTAGTCCATTAACTATGTTAAGTTGAAGGATGGATTTATAGTTTGTTTGTGTGAACTCTTATGAGTGATGACATTTTATTAGGGGTTTTTTTATTTTGCAATCATTATTTAAATCAAAGACAGCAATTTCTTTTTATGTCTAATTATGTTTCCCTTGGTATTTTTATTGCTATAATAGTTCTTGTTTGGATAGTTGATGGGAAAAAATTCAAGAAAGAAGGTTTTCTTTTCTATCTGAGAAGAACTAAATGGGGAGTTGATGGGATACATAGTATCGGAAGCAGGTATTCTTCGTTACTGAAGCGTTTTGGAACTCTAGGGGTTATTTTTGCCTTTGGTCTTGTTGGTCTTTTGTATTATTTTAAGACTATAGGGAAAGAAAAGAAGATCTCCCGCGGGAAATGTGCTCTTATTACTGTATTATATACTGTGTTTGCATCCGGTTTCATATATCTTCTTCATGATATGCTCTTTGCATCTATTGTGAAGCAGTTTGATCTTATGTTTTTTGGCGGAGCTTTGATATATGTCCTTGAAATCCTTGCCTTTTTGTTTGGGATGGCAGGTTATACTATGTTCAGTCTGTCTTATGGGGTTGTGTCTGTTTTTGCAGGTTCTACTACAGAGTCTAGTGTACAGCTTGTGCTTCCTGTTGAAGTGTCGGAAAGTTCCAATCTTCCGATTGTATCTGTACCGCTTGTGGTCTGGCTGGTATCAATTTTCATCATACTTACTGTGCATGAGCTTGCCCATGCTTTTGTTTCTTCCTCTGTTGGGCTTAAGGTCAAATCGATTGGTTACGGTTTTTTTGCAATACTTCCTATAGGTTTTGTTGAGCCGGATGAAGTCAAGATTTCGAAGGTGGGTTCTCTTGATCGCTCAAGGATATATTCAGCAGGAGCTTTTAATAATGTCATATCAGCAATCATAATTGCTGTTATTTTGATATCTACTGTGTTTGTCTCTGCGAAGGTCATAGATAATAGGTATGGTGAAATCTATGACTATAATGGAGTAGGATATAGTGTTTTACCTCCTGAAGATAGCGTAGAGTTGCCTTCGTCAGTGTTGCCTGAAAGCGGAGTTATTATTGGGTTGAATGGGGAGAAGATAGATCGGTTTGATGATTTTATCGGTGTTTTGGAAAATGTAGGGCCTGATGAAAATCTAAGTATTTTGATTAATGATACATCATATGATATTACTACTGTTGTGAATCCTCAAAACAGCTCGCGCGGGTTTATCGGTATAAATGGGTTTTATAATTCGATGGAGTTAAAGGATGAGTTCAAGGGGTCACTGCTTGTGCAATTTATTGAAGCAGAAGCATATATTGTTTATCTGTTCTCATGGGTTGTATTATTGAGTATAGGTATAGGTCTTGTTAATCTTTTGCCAATCAGGGGACTTGATGGCGGCAAGATGCTTGAGGAGATATCTATCACTTTTTTTGGGAAGAAAATCGGTGTTAAGATTGTGTCATATGTCAGTCTGTTTGCTTTGTTGGTGATATTGTTTAGTATTTTTGGTTCTTATATTGTATGATTTTTAAGTTACTTACTTAAGGGTGTAATCTGCTTCTTGTTTTCTACCTTGGTGTTAGATCAATAATATACTGTCTTTCTGTGCAATTGATTTTTAATCATTTATTTGGTGAAAATAATGGAAGAAGCAAAAGTTAAATTTGAAACAATAAAGGCAAAGGAAATTGTATTCGGAAACAATTTTCTTGAGATCGCAAACAAGAAAGCAACCGGTGAGGGTGATGAGGAAAGACCTTTTCTCTCTCTGACAAGAGGATATTATGTAGAAGATGAGGTGAGCGGTTCAAAGGATCGGAGGTTCATCAAGACAGTTACGCTGCCAAATACAGATGAGAATATCAAGAATTTTGTGAGCGCTCTTAAAAGCGTTATTGCCTCTTAATTGGGGCACTTTTTTTTCTAAATAGAAAGTTTTATAAGTATTGTCAGTATTATTCTTTTATAAGTTTTAGGTTTTAATATAACCTATTGTCCAAATATCTGGTGAAAACAATGGAAGAAGTAAATTTTGAAACAATAGAATCAACTGATGTAAATTTCGGAACACGAAATTTTCTTGAAATCGCAAAGAAACAAGCTGTAACTGATGATGGAATAAATACCTTTATGTCTATATCCCGTGGATTTTATGGGAAAGATGAAGGAGATAAAAGATTCAGGACTTCAATTGCATTCCCTGATGACAAAGAAGTTGTAGATGCTGTGATTGAAGCTTTACAGAAAGCAAACAAAGCAAAAGGAACTGAATCAAAGAAAAAGTAATTAGGGGCATTGATTTCGCAGGAAACTGCTTAATCATGTGTTTTTTTAAGAGCCTCTGTAGCTCAGCTTGGATAGAGCACTAGCCTCCTAAGCTAGGTGTCGAGGGTTCAAAATACTTTTCGGAATTGTTGTTCTGTTTGTTATGAGAATCCCTCCAGGGGTGCTTTTTTTAATTTTATATTTATTAGATTTTTAATTTTCTTTTAGAACAGAACTGATTTCTTCTTTAGTTATTTTTCCAGGTCTGACAATTTCTATATCTCCATTATAGATTCTTACAATTGTAGAAGAAGGATTCTTTTTGAGTGTGCCGTTGTCTATCACAAGGTCTACTCTATCAATGATTTCTGAGCCGATGTCTTCTATAGAGTATGCATTACCCTTTCCGCTCATGTTTGCGCTTGTGGCTATCAGTGGCGCATTTATTATTGTTGCAAGTCTGTGGGCAATAGGATTGGATGATATCCTGAACACGAATTCTTTGTTGAATTCAGTCGGGAAGAACTCTTTTTTGCGGCAGATTATACTTAGAGGACCTGGCATGAATTTGTTGCATAATTTTATCTCATCCTTATTCATGAAGCAATATCTTTTTGCAACTTCAATACTGGGTACGATTGCAATCAGTTTTTTTGCTTTGTCTCTTTTCTTGGTGTCGTATATCTTTTCTATTGCGTATTCATGGTTGATGCCTGCGCCAAGCCCGTAGGCAGTTTCAGTTGGATATATTATCAAGCCTCCACTCTCTATTATGGATTTTATAGTTTCATCCTTAGGGATTTCTTTCACTATTTTTGTGTGGCTGATCTTATTCTCCTCTTTTTTATATAATACGGCATCCGGGATTTTCTCATCTATAGATCAATTATGATCTTTCGGATGTTTTGAACCCGAATTATAGGCTTGGGAAGCCCAGGTCATAACCAGATTAGACTAATGCCGTATGGAAGTGTTTCTAAAAGGTTGTAATAAAATAATATATATGTTACTGTATCTTGTTATAGTTAATTACTACTTTTAGGAGATTATATTGTTGATGGTGTTTTTTTT
>DAOVWP010000115.1 GCA_030636615.1 Candidatus Nanohaloarchaea archaeon | reverse complement strand
TACTACCCGGAATTTTCAGACAGGTGTTCCAGCAACGAAGCTTTTGCAAAAATCGTTGCAACAGAAACGCGAAGGGATCAGATAAAATCCTTTCCGCTTGAAGAGAACAGCATGGGTGCAGACCTGAAAAAAGAGGATCTTGAAAAGATAAAGACTTATGCTGAAAGAATTATGTCTATCTACAATGAGATAACAGGACTTGAAGCATACATCTCAAAAAAGATTTCAATCCTTCTGCCATCCACTTCAAAATTGATAAACCCTCTGCTCGCTGCACGGCTTGTAGCCCATGCCAATTCAACAAAGCGTCTGGCAGAATTTCCATCATCCACAATTCAGGTTATTGGTGCAGAGAAAGCTCTTTTCAAACATCTTCAGGGTCATGGCAGTTCCCCTAAACATGGACTTATATTCCAGGAACCTCTTGTGAATCAGGCAAAGCGTATGCACAGAGGTAAAATAGCAAGACATCTTGCCAGCTCAATATCTATTGCGCTTAAAATAGATATATATGGTGGTGAAGATATAGGTGAAAAGATGCGCTCAGACTTAGAATCTATCTGCAAAAAGATTTCCGCTCAGCAGGAAACTCGCAGACCGCATAAAGAGAAATCCTTTGCAAGTCACGGCAGACCCCAGAAAAAGAGATTCGAAAAAAGTTTCAGGAGATGATATTTTATGAAACAGGAAAACAACCTATACTTTTTCGGAAGAGAGATCGCTACAAGATCCTTAGTTCCAAAAGTAAAAGTTTATGATGAGAAAGTCATGATAAAAGGCAGAGATCACTTTAGAGTCTGGGATCCCGAGAAATCAAAACTTGGCGCAGCATTTACAAAAGGTCTGAAAAACACTTTCTTTAAAGACGGATCGAAAGTCCTGTATCTCGGCATCGCCTCAGGAACTTCAGCAAGTCATGTATCTGATATCATAGGTAACAAAGGGATCATATATGGAATTGAATTCGCATCAAGACCTTTAAGAGACCTTATGCTTGTCTGCCGCAAAAGAAAGAACATAATCCCAATGCTTGCTGACGCAAGACTTCCTGATACTTATGCAAATAAGATAGAAAAAGTTGATATAATATTTCAGGACATTGCCCAGAGAGATCAGGCAGATATCTTCCTAAACAATATGGACTTATTTCTAAAAAGCGGGGGAATTGGTCTGATTGCCATAAAGGCAAAATGTATCGATGTCACAAAAAAAGTCAGACAGGTATTCAGGGAGCAAAAAGAGCATATAAACACAAAGTACAAAGTCATACAGGAAATCCCTCTTGCTCCATACGAGCTTGACCACACCCTTTTTGTTGTCCGCAGGAAATAAATATATTTTTATTACTATTTGATGAAAGTACTTTTAATGGTGTCTTCTAAATATTCTCTAAATCCTGAGATATCCTTTTACAAGAATCTTCGAAACATTTCAAAGGAATACGAAGATGAAAACAAATTTGCCATATCTATAAAAAAACACTTTTATAGTCTATTTGACACAACAGAATTTAAGATCAAAAAGATTAAAGATGACTGGCAGGAGTTGTATTTCAACACATCTGGTTTCTTTGACAAAAAAGATCTTAATGACTCTTTATATATTGACAAAAATTATCTATCTCTTCTGGATGATTTTAAAGATAACATATCTGAGCTGAAAATATCATTAAGGAATTCAGATCTGAACATTTCAAGAGATGAACAGGGAAACTACTGCGTTGATCCTTATGACATAATAAGAGACCACGATAATAAACCTGTCTTCGAAGATCTTTGTAATGAACTTGGTCTGAGCAAAGATTTGGATCACCAGCAATCAGAAAACTCGTTCACATTTACTGATGAAAAGTCAATAACTAAATTTAATTTTGCAAAAGTATTAAGCTATCTTCACAACAGAAACATAGACGCATCACTATCTATAAAATCCGGACGGACAGAATTATCTATATACACAAATCCATTTATCTTGAACGTAGACATCAAAAATCCTCAAGAGAAAGACATAGATCAACTTGAAGAGCTTTATAACCGCAACGCAAAAAAACCTCTCAAAGATTATGATAAAATTAAAGTCAGCACACCTTAATTCTTTTGATCTGTTCACTTTGAAAATCTCATCCGATCGAGCTCACAGCACCGAGTATAAGTCCTCCGAAGAGACCATTAACGAGCGCAAGTACTACTGTATATACAATAACTCCCACAATTAGCAGACGCCATGTGATCATCCT
>DAOVWP010000041.1 GCA_030636615.1 Candidatus Nanohaloarchaea archaeon | reverse complement strand
GGATTTGATGATTATGAGAAGAAAGATTGATTCACAAAATGGAGCTCAGAGTTAATTTTTATCCAAACATTTCCAAAATCCTTTTAAATCTTCAGCGACGATAATATCTCAAATACTTTAGCAACTCTAAGAATAAAACACAAACAGTAGTGGTATTTTATTTTTAAAATATATTGCAGAACACATATATCTTTAAATACTATACATAACAAATACACAATAGAACAAATTAAAACAAACAATAATACTATATATGGTGTATATACCTTTTCTAAAACACCATAAACTGAAACAGATGATGTTATTATGAAGTGTCCATATTGCCACAGCACAAATACGAAAGTTGTAGAAAGCAGAAGTACCGGTGAGTTTGATACCAACCGGAGAAGAAGAGAGTGTCTGGATTGCAATAGGCGGTTTACTACTTATGAACGGATTGAAACTGTTGATCTGACAGTGATAAAGAAAGACGGTTCAAGACAACCTTTTGATCGTGGAAAGATAATAAGCGGAATTCTGCGCGCATCTGAGAAAAGGCAGATCAATTCCAGCAAGATTGAAGAGCTTACTGATGAGATTGAAAGCATCCTCCTTGGAAATGATCAAAGCGAAGTGCAGAGCTCAACAATAGGAGAAATGGTGATGAAGAAGCTTAAAGAGATAGACAATGTTGTATATATTCGTTTTGCATCTGTTCATCTTTCATTTGATGATTTTGCGGAATTTGAAAAAGAGATTGAAAAGCTCACAGTAACTGATGTAGAAGAGACTGATAACCGCGATTCTACTGATATACTTCTTCAGGTATCCACAGCAACTAAAGGTACTGTGTCGAAATGGGATAGGAGCAGGATAATTGATGCGCTTCGTCAGGAGACAAAGCTTGACCGCAAAGAATCTGAAAAAATTGCCATATCTGTTGAAAGAAAGATCCTCTCATCCAATATAAAACGCATATCTATCAACCAGATACGACTTCTTGTTGACGCAGAGCTTTTCACGCGCAATTGCAATACCCAACTTAAAAAGAGTGAACTTCTCGGTATGTCGACTTACAACCTTAACCAGTTGATTTTTTCAAAAAGCAATGAGAACAGCAATATCGTTTTCAACAACCCTGAGGCAGTAAACCTTTCGATAGCGGAAAACACTCTCAAACAGTATGCCCTCAAGGAAATATTCTCAAAAGATGTCTCAGACGCGCATCTTAACGCAATTATACATCTCCATGATCTAGGATATCCGATTCGCGCTTACTGTTCAGCCCACAGCCTTGAATATATAAAAAAATATGGCCTCTCACTTGTGAACCTGTCTACAGAATCATCTCCAGCAAATCATGCCCAGACTCTTACAGGTCACCTGAACACATTTCTTGCATCTATGCAGGCATACTATGCCGGAGCTTTAGGGATTGGTTTCGTAAATATATTCTATGCGCCATACCTTGTCGGCGTTGATGATAAACGGTTGAAACAGGAAGCCCAGTACCTGATATTTTCATGTTCGCAGAACGCATTTTCCCGAGGTGGACAGACAATCTTCATGGATTTCAACATACATCTTGGAATTCCAAACTATCTCAAGAATGTTCCGGCAATAGGTCCTGGTGGAAAATACACAGGTAAAACTTACGGTGATTATGAATTGGAAGCTCAGAGATTTGGAAAAGCCTTGATGGAAGTCTGGAAAGAAGGAGACAAGAATGGTCTTCCTTTCCCTTTCCCAAAATTTGATTTACATATTAATCAGGATTCATTTGATGATCCGAGCCAGAGAGAACTTCTCAGGTATGCATGTAAAATAGCATCAGATAACGGTTCGCCTTACTTCATATTTGATCGGGATGAGATAAATCTTTCAATGTGCTGTCGTCTTAGGACAAAAGTTACTGATATGTCTATGATAGAGCATCCTGAAAAATTAAGGTTCTGCGGTTTTCAGATAGTGACTGTCAACCTGCCTCAGGCAGCATACCGGGCTAAGGGAGATCTTGATAAGACTGTAAGAGAAATTGAGAAAGCAATGGATCTGTGCATGAAAGCCCACCTCCAGAAAAAGAAGTTTACTGCAAAAATAATGGAATGTCCTGGTACACCTATGTGGCAGGTCGGAAAAGTCTCTCACGATGGAACACCATATATAGATCTTGACAAAGCAACCTATCTTATTGGTATGGTTGGTCTGAACGAATGTGTCAAGAGATTGACCGGTCAGCCTCTCCATGAATCAGACGATGCTTACAAAGTTGGTCTCAAAGTTGTATCAGCAATGTATCTGAAAGCCAAACAGCTTGAAAAAGAGCATAACCTGAAGATCACTCTTGAAGAGACTCCTGCGGAAAGCACATCTTTCAGGTTTGCAAAAGTTGATCTGCAGAAATTTGAAGAAGCAAAGGATTATGTAAGAGGTGACCAGAAGAGCGGCGAAATATATTATACTAACAGCGTCCACCTTGAGGCAGATGCTCCTGTTGACATAGTTGATAGGATTGAGATGCAGGCAAGGTTCAATAATCTTATAGAATCCGGCGCAATTACTCATGTTTTCCTTGGCGAGCAGAGACCTGATCCTGAAAGCATATACCAGCTGGTCAAAAAGACCTGGGATAATACTCAGAGCGCGCAGATAGTCATATCACCGGAATTTACTGTGTGTGAAGACTGCGGAAAGATTACTCCTGGTTTTATGAGAGAGAATACGACAATAGATATTAGTGATAAGGTGTAAAGAATGAACGGACAAAAATTAGCAGTATGTGGATTTTGTAACAGCACTAATGTATTTGGTGTCAGCAGGGTTGTAGGTTATTATTCAAAGATTAATAACTGGAACAAGAGTAAACTCGCAGAGTTCAGTTCAAGGCAGAAAGGTAATTATAAACTGCATGATATACAGAAAGACTTGAGCAGATTCACATCACTTGAAGCGAAAAAAACAAAGGTCGCTGAGCAATGAAAGTAAAGATCTTCTGGAAAAATGCGTGCCCTAGTTGTCCTCCTGCAAAGATTTTAGGCAGACAGCTTACAGATCAGGGAATAGATGTAACATATCACAATATTGATGAGTTGGATGGTCTGACAGAATCCTTGGCGCACAACATTATGGCAACACCATCTATTGTAGTCACAGACCGGACCGATAAAGAGATCAAATCCTGGAGAGGTTCTGTCCCGCAGATTGATGAGATAAGATCTCTCTGATTATTTAAACGGTGAAATTATTGGGTCTTGGCATTAAAGGTTTTCAAAAAACCTCTCTTATAGATTATCCAGGTAAAATTTCCTCAGTGATTTTCCTGGAAGGATGCAATTACAGGTGTCCGTACTGTCATAATCCTGAACTTGTTCTTCGAACAGACAAAAACAAAGAGATTGATCCTGATGAGCTGATAGCATTTCTGAAGACCCAGAAAAAATGGATTGACGGTATTTGTATGACTGGTGGGGAACCGACACTTAACCCGCTCCTACCGGATTTCATAAATAAGCTCAAAAAAGAAGGCTTTTTGATTAATCTGCACACAAATGGCACAAACCCGAAGATGATCAGACAGCTTATAAAAGATAAGCTTATCGACTATGTTGCTATGGATATAAAGGGCACAAAAGAGAAATACCCGCAGATCACAGGTGTCCGGATAGATCTAAGTTTAATCCAGGATTCAATTGATTTGATCAGAAAATCCGGTATAGACTATGAATTCAGGACTACTGCTGTTCCTGCCTTTTTCACAGAAGACGATGCACTAAAAATCGCAAAATGGCTGAAAGGATCAAAGACCTTCTATATCCAGCAGTTCGGATCTTCTCATGCCACTCTTGACCCGCTTTTTCAGAATACCGGAACTTATGATCTGAACCAGCTTGAAGGATTCAAGAAGATTATGGAGCCTTACTTTGAAAAAGTTGAGATCCGGGGCAGTTAAGATAAATTATATCTGATCAAATTGTTATCTTAATTAAGATATGCTAACTCCTAAATGATAACATTATGATAACCTTATTAAAGTTATACCTGAAAGACATATCTTATTATGGTTAACAAATTAAGCAATCAGTTCGTATATGATCTTCTGGAAGAAAATATCATTAAAATTCCTGAGAGTTATAATTTCCCTCACATAAACCTTGATGATAATTTAATTAGCAAAATCAAAAAAGAAACAGCTGAATTATATGATTCTAAGAAACCTATAGATTTCAGCGAAATTGAAAAGACAGGAAAAATTGTATTGAATGTTTACAGAAGTGAAGCAAAAAAACTGAGCAACGAAGAATACAGGAAAAGGTTAATCAAAGAATTCAAAAGTAATTTGAAAGACGAAAAAGCAAACTTGGAGCATATTGAAAATAAGGACTATAAAAAAATGATTAGTTACGGTCCATTGTTTTTTGGTGGATTTATTGGTTATCTAACAGGGCTTGTTTATCATAAGTCTATGGATTATGGTGTATTATTGGCTGGTCTATCTTTTGCAACTATGCTTTTTGCTGCGCTTAAATTACCTAATAATGATTATTCTATTAATAATAAAAACATCGAAGAATTAAACAGAGTAAAAACCAAATTAGAGAACAACGAAATAGAGCTAAAGATAAAACACCTGCATTTAGCATAATTGGCAAACCCCAAACTCAATTATCTTGATAATTCTCTTTCCCTTTGATCTTATCAATCTCAAACGACTTTCTTAGATAATTTTCAACCCGCTCATTTACGTTGCTATACATACTGCCTGATCCATTCCTACTAACCCTAACCTCGCTTATCGGAAAATATCCATCCCAGTCATTAAATCCTGCATAGTCCGGTCCGATATTTCCTTCAAACTCTACTCTGCCGCTCTCCTGATCAACATAGATCATCTGATTCGCTTTAATTAAAAGATAATATTCTTCCTTATCCACAACAACTTTACCGCTTAGACTTGTAGATCCATTGCTTTTATTCCGGTCCAGCTCAATTGATTTTATCTCTACACCGTTTTGCTTAGCCTCCTGATAAATCCCATCTAATCCATCAGCTGCGGTTGTCCCATACTCTCTCTTTTTGCCCATATCTTTTTCACCATTTTTCTACAACCTCTTATGACTAAATCTATTTTATCACACGAAAAAGCCACAAGAAGAAAAAATATTGAATCATTTTATTGATTCAAAAATTACGATGAGACTTTTTCGTCTACACCAGTAGAACTAGCAGTATAATGATAATAAGTAAGTTAAGATAACTTTGTCTTACTGCTAGTTTCATAAAGAACTATTTTGTACGCGCAAATTTATAAATTCTACCCAAAAACTGCACAAATTACCAACAAATCCCACTCAAACCAGTCAAATTCCTGTACTTCCGAAACCGCCATCTCCACGTTCAGTCTCATCATCAAGTGACTCAACCTCGTTTACAGACACATTAAGGCATGGCTGGATTATTATCTGCGCAATCCTCATACCTTTCTCAACCGCAAATTCTTCCGAACCAAGATTTATAAGCACAATTCCGATCTCTCCACGATATCCACTATCGATAACTCCTGCCATTGTATGCAGTGAATGTTTTGCAGCAAGTCCGCTGCGATCCCATATAAGTCCCACATACCCAACAGGTATTGCCATCTTTATACCGCTCTTTACAATCACTCTCTCCATCGGCGCAATAGTATGTGAAGATGATGCATACAGATCCATTGCTGCATCTGTTTCATGAGCATATCTAAGCATATCCAATTCCTTGTCCACTCTCTCGATTTTTATTTCCATAATAAATATTTATTATGATTTCTATTTAAATCAAAATAG